>JAHIMN010000053.1 GCA_018896395.1 Verrucomicrobiota bacterium
GGCGGGTTTGTGTTTGACGCCATTCACAACATCCAGGCCGGAACCCCGACGGCCAACGTGCAGGCTTTATACGAGGCGTTAAAGGAATTCGGCCGGTATCCGATTAAATAACGGCATGGTTCAAGGTTCAGCGGTTCACTGTTCAACGGTTGCCGATCTTTCCAACGCGGGCTGTGCCCGCACCCCAAGAGAATTAACCGCGGATTACACTGATTTCACGGATTAAGACCTAAATATAAAAAAACCAAAAAAGTTTCGTCTCTACTTTCCAATATCCGTGCCCACCCGCCTGCAACGCTGCCTGCCCACATCGCTGCGCGAAGTGCTGCGGGCGGGTAGCACTGCGGGCAGGTCCGTGTTATCCGCGGTAAAAAAATTTTGCTGATGTTTTCTTGTTTTTTATTTAAGGAAGCGCCGGCGAGCGGGCGCTACAACGATGATCGGGAGCGGTGTATAGCCACTGCCACGCCGATGCCCGGCAGGGCGCCGGGCTTAGCCACTGTAACGTCCACAGCGGCAATGCGCGGCTCGCGCAGGCACAGATCGGCAATGTGCTCTGCCAGGGCTTCGAGGAGCTGAAAACGGCTCTTGGCCACCGCCTTCCGAACGTACGCGACCAGGGAGGCATAATCTATCGTGTCCGTTAACTGGTCGCTCCGTCCGGCTAATTGCAGGTCCGTGTGCAGGCCAAGATCCACGATCACCGGTTGCGGGGCTTTTCGCTCGCGCGGATATACGCCGATCACCGCGTTCAATTTCAATTGCCGAATGTGAATTTGGTCCATGGGCAGTCAGAAGAATGGTTGATGGTTGCTGTGTATGGAAGTGATGGAGTATGGGTGTATGGGAGTTTTTTTCTGACGCCCACACTCCGTTACTCCACTACGCCTAAACTGTCTGTCGTCCGTCGTCTGCCCCCCGTCGTCTATCGTCTGTCGTCCGTCCTTATCCCACCAGGTGCCGACCGCTGTCCACAAAGATAATCTGGCCGGTAATGGTGTCCGCCTCCAGCAGGAAAAGCACGGCCTTAACCACATCTCGAACGGTGGGCCGAATTTTCAAGGGCAACGGCCCGGCGCTCTCGCGGGTCGCGCCGGCTGTATCCGCAGTCAACACGGGCCCCGGCGCCACCCCGTTCACGGTGATTCCCGGGGCCATCTCCAGCGCGGCCAATCGCGTCAGGTCGGCCAGGGACTTTTTGGCCAAGCTGTAAGGCACGGCGTCCGACTGATGAGAGGCGATGCGGCAATCCAGCAGATTGATGATGCGCCCGCGCTTGATGCGCCGGGCAAACGCCTGCATGAGCATGAGCGGGGCCAGCAGGTTGACTTCCCATTCCGCGCGGATCGCCGCCGCGGTGACCTGCAGCAACCGCTGTTTATCAAATACGGCGGCATTGTTGACGAGAATATCCAGCTTGCCGGCAACGGCCACGGCTTGGCGCACAACGTGATCGGCGGAACGCGGCATCCGGTAATCACCGGTCCGGTAATCACCGGTCCGGTAATCACCGGTCCGGAAATCACCGGCCACCGTCCAAGCCTGTGCACCGTTCCGGCGCAGATGCCTGGCCAGCGCCTCCGCCGGATGAGCCGAGCGGTTATAATGAATCACGACCCGGCACCCTTCCGCCGCCAACGCTTTGCAAAGCGCCGCTCCAATTCGCCGGGCACCGCCGGTCACCAACGCTGTTTTACCTTTTAGTTGCATCCCAAAAACATCCTCCCTTAATATTGCACATACCGGCCCAGTGTCCGGTCATACAAGGTCACCACCCACCGGAAGGGGGAATAGATCAGGCGCAGGCGCACCATGGCCACAAACATTTCCATCGAGGCTTTGCCAACGCGCATACGCGACCCGGATACGTCCCGCCACGTGGTCGGAATTTCTGTAATAATAAATCCGGCGCGCCACAGTTGAAACAAGAGATCCACATCAAAGGCCCATTGGGTGATGCCGATATGCGGCAGAATGGCTTGAACCGCTTCCCGCGTCAGCAACTTGGCACCGCACTGGGTATCCGAAATCCGCAGACCGAACATCAACCGCACCAGGGCATTGAACAGTCGCGAGGCCAGGCGGCGCTTAAAGGGTTGCTGGACACTGATCCGTGCCCCCGGCATCCAGCGCGAGGCGATGATGGCACCCGCCGCGCCGATGTGTTCCACGAGTTCATGGAAAGCCTCCGGCGGCGTGGCGCCATCGGCATCCACAAAACCCGCTAGCCGCCCCTGCGCCTGGGCAAAGCCCAGCATGACCGCACCGCCCTTGCCGATCGGGCGCGGATCCACAATGACCCTGACAGGTTTATGTGCACGGGCATACTCGCGGACAACGTCTTCCGTGCGGTCACGCGAGCCGTTGACCACGACCAGGATTTCATAGCAACCGGCATACCGCTCGTTGAAAAACGGCAGGTATTGATCCAGCATCCGCCCCAGGCGGGCTTCTTCGTTATAGGCCGGAATGATGATGGAGAGTTCCATAGGCAGAATCGTCAGCCGGCATGGTTGCGCAGGACTTTTTGAATCATAATGCCGCGCCGCTTGTATGTCGGAATGTCCAGGTTCTTGCCTTCCACCACCGTGGCTTCCACATCTTTGAACCGGCCCTGGCTTACTTTATCAAACAGCCCCACCTGTACGATTTTGCCCCGGGAGACGGGCTCCGCAGTCGGCTCCTCGACCGGCGCCGCGCTGAGCAGGCCACCGCCCGGCTCATCATCGCGCTGGGGAACGGGGAACACCAGTCCATCCGCCCCTTTCTTTTCCATAACCAGGAAAACAACAAATAGGCGGTCCTGCCATTCGCTCTCACAACAGACGCCCGTCATTATCAGCGCTTCCGCGCGGCCGATCTTGGCAATACCGGCCATCAACTGATCCACTTCTTTCAACGAGAGATCACTACCACCCATCACGCTCACCAGGAAGGCCTCGGCCTCGGCCAGCACCGCCCCCTGGTTCAACAGGGCATGGCGGCGCACAGTCTTCAGAACCTGGTTGACCTTGTCCGGGCCGGTTCCTTCGGCGCAGGCAAACACACAGCGCCCATTCCCCTTATGCACCAGCGCGCTCACATCCTCAAAATCCAGGTTGATGACACCGCGGCGGCTGATCACGCGCCAGACCGCCTGCAGGCCGCGCGCCAGCATATCGTCCGTTTGCTGGAACGCCGCAACAATGTTAGTCTTGTCCTCCACGAGCTCCAACAGCCGCTGATTGGGCAGGCAAATAACGGCATCGGCGCCCGCTTGCAGAGCCATCAAACCCCGCCGGGCGTGTTCCATCCGGCGTTTGCCCTCAAACTCAAACGGCAGGGAGGCAAAACAAAGCGTCAACGCACCGGACTTGCACGCCTCTTCGACAAGCAAGGGAGCCGCGCCGGTACCCGTGCCGCCCCCAAGACAGACCACCAGAAAGACCACGTCCACATCCCGGAACAACCCGCGAATCGCCTCGATATCCGATTCCGCCGCGCGCTGGCCCATGCGCGGCTCGCCACCCGTGCCCAGCCCCTTGATGACGCGCACGCCGATGTGCAGTCCGGCAAGGTCTCCGGCTTCCGCCAAACTGCGACCATCCGTGTTGACCGCCACCACGCGCGGCCCTTCTTTCCACTGCCGGGCCATGGCGGCTACAGTTTTGCATCCGCCATTACCCAGCCCCACCACCAGCGTTCGCGGCAAGGTTAATCGCATCGTGCTCTTCTCCCTGGTCGCCATGCTTTTGGCTTGGGAAACCGTCGGCGGGTAAACTTTATCGGCGGTGTTCATGACCGACCCCATAATTTTCCTAAGAAGCCGCCCCAACCGATTGGTTCCGTTTGACGATAACCGCCACTGCGCAAGGCATAACGCAACATACCCAGCGGCGCGGCATACTCGGGCCCTTCATTGGCCGTGGCCATTCCGCTGTAATTCACGGGCATGCCGATCACACAGGGCAAATCAAATACTTGCTCCGCCAATGGAACAACGCCCTTCAGGTGGACTCCACCGCCCGTCAGGACCAGGCCGGCGCTCAATTGTTGCGTGAGCCCCTGCTTCTTAAAAAGATCCGCCATCAGTTCCAGCGTCTCATCCATCCGCGCCTGAATAACGGCGCTCAAGTCAGAAGCGGCCACCGAACAGGCGGGAAAACCGACCTCAGCCGGAATCGCAATCCGCTGAAAATGCATGCTGGAATCCGGAATGACCGAACCGGCTTCCTGTTTGAGCATTTCCGCGCGTTTCAATGAAACGGAAAAACCGATGGAAATATCGTTGGTAATATGATCACCACCCACCGCCAGCACCCCCGCCAGGGCAATCGTGCCGCCGGCATACACCAGGTAACTCGTTGTTCCGGCACCCAGGTCCAGGAGTGCCACCCCGCATTCCTTCTGTTCCGGCGTCAGCGTCGCCATGGCCGCGCACAGGCCACTGAAGGCCACATCCATTACATCCAGGCCGACGTTGCGCACGGCTTGGACGGCGTTGGTCAGTACATTCCGTGCGCCGTGCACAATCAGCATATCCAGCGACAGCTTGGCGCCGTGCATGCCTTCCGGGTTGCTCACAACCAGCTGGTCGTCCACCATGTATTTTCGCGGAATGGAATGCATCAGTTCGCGGTCATGCGGCAGATTGACGGCCCGGGCAATATCCATGACCTGCGCCATATCGTCCTGCGTCACTCCCGCTTTCACGTCCATTACCGGGGTACTGCCCTGGCTGGTCATACTGCGAATATGCTCGCCCGAAATCACCAGAAATACTTTGCCGATTTCAACCTGGCCGCTCTGCTCGGCAGCCTGGATGGCCGTCTGAACACAGGCGCTGGTCTTTTCCAGGTCCATGATAACGCCCTTGCGCACGCCACAGGACGGACAACACCCGATGCCGGTGACCATGATATGCCCGTCTTCGCGCGCTTCCCCGACCAGCGCGCATACTTTCGAGGTCCCAATTTCAACCGCCACAATCGGCTCGGACGCCATACCCACGATCCTTTCCAGTGGGAAGTCAAAATCAGAGGTCAGAAGTCAGAGATCAGCGATGAATTCATGCCGCCTATCACTATCCTGCGACAGACGACGGATTCAACACCGACATCCGCCATCTGACCTCTGACATCTGACTTCTGACCTCTATCTTCTGCATTCTGCATTTCTTCAGTATTCCTGGGCTGGAAAATTATTTTCCAACGTCATATCAATCCAGGCAATGCGCTTGCTCCGATGGGCGGCCGATTTCAGGCTTTCGGCCAGTCGCACCAGTTTCTGCTCCAGCTGTTCACGGGCCAGCGATGACGGCTCGCCCATATGGGTCCAGGCCAACAGGACCCGCTCGCCGTTCGCCAGCCGGAGGTCCAACGATTGCGCGTTGCGCACATCAATGGACGCGATCCGGACCTTCTGGCCGATTGGTGTCGTCTGGCAGACATCGAGAACCTCCAGGGCATTCCGGACGCCCGCCGCGCTCAATTGCACGCCCGGCCGGATTCCCGGCAGGTCATAGCCGACCAGGATCGGCATAGTTTTCGAGCCGGCTGCCTTCCCCAGCACGTAGCCTTCGCGGTCGAGTGTTAGATAATAATGATTCACCTTTAGTTTCGCCATGGAGACGCGCTCCCGGACGCGGATAATCAGTTCGCCCGGCAGGCGCCGTTTGATTTCCACGGCCTTGAGCCGCGGCACTTTCATCAGCAACTGATCCCGAATCTCCTCGATATTTGCGGCAAACAGGTGTTTCATCTCCGACAAGCGGGCATATTCCATGATGTGCTTGGGCGTGATGATGTCGCCGTTACATTCAATCTTGATGTTCCGGACACGAAAAAGATCGTTTTGCCGGAATAGTAACCGCCCCAGGGATTGGGTGCCCACCCAGATCAGAATGCCGCACGCCGTCAGGCTGGACAGCATGACCGCCACCATTATCAGGCGACGCCCCCACTCCTTGCCCCCGGCGCGATTACGGGCGCTGAATCGCAATACAGACTCCGGCCGGTCGTCCCGGTCCACACGAGCCCACCGCTTCCGTCTCGGTTCTCCGGCGTGTTTCCACCACATAAAAAAAAAGTTTCCTTTCGATTGGAATGCGCCGCCGACCAGGCTCCGCCGGAGCGCTGCGCCCAGGCGAGAGGCGGCGTTTGCATTTTCGCCCCATTCCCCACGCGGACAAAATCAATATGGAACTTCCCGCCATGTTCGTCAAGAGCAAAGCATAGATCATGAGTCTCTCGTTGCCGAATTTTTCAGCCGTCCGGCGAACCAACATACGCTGAGCGCAACCTGAAGCCGGCGGTCATCGTCCACACCGCGACTGTCAGCCGGTTCATATTTCGTAGCCCGGCTGGCTACCCGCGCGCACATTTTGAATGAACGGGAGCAGGATCATGGCCAGGAGCAGCCCCAAACCAGCCCCCAGAAACAGCCCCTGATAGATACCGAAGGTCACCGGCCCCACGTCAACCGACAATGTCTGCCACGGGGAGTCCAAAATCAGACCTGCCAAAAACGGCGAGAGGGCGCACCCCATCATGCTGACCACCACCATGATGCTCATAAACATGATTTTTGCGCTGGCAGGAGCCATATGAAATATCTGGGCGGTGTTGGCCAGGCCGGCCACGGCCAGCGTGGCGCCCGCCACAATTTGAAGAACCGTCATACACGGCTTGGCATAGGCCATGGGCAACGATCCCACCAGAGCGATCAGCAGGGCGAGGCCACTCAAAACGACATGAACGCCCCAAAAAACCCGCCGGGTTCCAATCCGATCCATGATCCTACCGGCCAGCACCAGCGCCAGAACACTACCCAGAACCGAGGCGGCATAAATCAGGGTATTATCGCGCGTTGAAAAACCAAGATGCCTCATATAGAGCACCAGCGGCTGGGTCAGAAACCCCGCCAGGAACATTAACAGCATGAAATACCCGCTGAAAATCAGGATATCCTTGCGCTTCAAAAAATAGGCGATATCCTCCCGCCAAGCGTTGGCAACCATGGCGGTTTTCAAACGATCCGGAATCCGCGCGACAAATGGTTGCCGTACCAGTTGCAGTGCGGTTACCACGCCGAATACGACGACGAATTTCCACACCGCCGCATCTTGCCCCAGGAAGATGCCGGCCAGCACGCTGAGCCCGAAATAGGCCACGCTCCAGATGGCTCGCAGATTCCCAAAAAATCGGCCCAGCTGGCGCGTTGGCACGACATCATGAAGCAGAGGATACCAGAAGGTCGAGCCCGCAAACAACAGCAACTGGCTAAAAAACAGAGAGACCAGGACGATCCAAACTGTCAACGGGCGCGCCCCTATCCAGAGTGCGGCCAACAGGGCGACACCCACCGGCAGGGCAGACAGGGTCCAGCAAGTTTGCAAAAACCGTTTACCCTGCGCCGGTTTGATAAACACCGAAACGGGAATTTGAACGAGAATCATCAGCCCAACGATGCTGGCGGGAAGCATTGCCTGCAAATCAGATCCGCCCAGTTTGATAATAAAGAGCGGGCAAATGGCAGAAGCACCGATGAATAACTGCAGATGGACCCCCGCAACCTGTGACATGAATGCCAGACGCATGCCGCGTGTTTGCTGGGCTTGCGTAAGTCCGATATCCTGACGCGAAGATAAAGCTTCCGAACTCATGCGATTTTATTGTGCATGAAAACGCGATCAAATCAAGAGAATACCGCGACCGTGGCGGATCCGAACAGTGCAGGCAATGGTGCGGCGGGGAGTCTTAGGCATCAATCGGCGCCATGAGATAGCGACCCAATTCCTCAAACCGTTCCTTATGGGTCCGGTAAAAAGGAAGCAGTTTCTGGTATGCGCTTACTTTTTGAATATCTTTCACTTCGCGGACCTGGATATCCGAGGGCATGTTTGGCCGGATGACATGATAGGCCCCAATGAGCAGCATGCCGGTTTGATTTTCAGGCAAGGTTTGCGCAATCTGCCCGGCGATGAAACGATCGCGTTGCGCCAGCAGGCGATTCTTGACAAACTTATATTTCATGAAGGCGATGAGCTTGACCGTCGTGGACTTCGTCTGCGTCATGGCCAATAGGCGGTCGCGTTCCTGCTTAACCAGGGCAAAATCCTCGGTTTTGACGAGAACAGCGCCGCGGCGGAGGAGCCGGTCCACCAACTCGTAATTCTGACTGCCGGCCTTGACGCCCGCCTCAACAATTTTTTGTCCGACTTCGCCGTCGGTGATCATGCCATCCTGGTAAAGCTTCATGCCCGCCACGTTGACGGAATCACACCAAGCGGCAATGACCCTCCAGAATCCTTCCACGGTGAGGCGGTGCTGGGTCCAAAGATCTTCGCCCAGCCCGGCGATGCCCCGCCGGTTTACCGCCAGGGCCAGCGAACCTAAGTCGGCACTGGTATGGATGATCGGAACGTATAATAGTGTTCTCATAATGTCCTCCTGCGAAGATTCTTACCACGGATTACACTGATGGCACGGATAGCCAGCTTCATCTCACCACCCGTTTCCATTGCAGTTTCGCGTACTTGAAGTTCAGCAGTAAGGCAAGTCGTAGTCCTGTCAGGGCCAAGTAGCCTGTCATTTGTGCCAAATGGGTTTCGTTGAACGCTGACACGACCTTTGGATCAGCGATGACGAGGTTGTCGACAATCAGGTCTGGAATCAGCCTGCCGATTTCACGCCCCTTGTACTCAACCTTGAACACCTTCTGCTGATTGACCGAATGACCGCGCTCTAACAATTCGATGACAAGCGCGCTTTCATAGAGCTTTTCGTCAAGACCTGGCTTTAACTCGTTCAAGACCGCCATCGCTGCGCCTAAAATATGTTCACTCAATGCTTCGTGAATCAATTTTCCCATATCCGTGTCATCCGTGTAATCCGTGGTAAATATTTTCAAGCGGTGATTTTCTTGATCACCTTCAAGATGTCATCCATGGTGAACGGCTTATAGAGGATGTCATAAGCCCCCGCGCTGATGGCGGCATTCACTAAATCCTGGACAAAAAAGCCGGTCATCATAACCGCTGTTGCCGCGGGCTGTATCTTCTTGATAGCCTTATAAACTTCCACCCCGTTCATATCAGGCAGGCATATATCCATGAAAACAATATTCACCTTATGCGCTTTGACGCTTGCGATCGCTTCATCGGCGTCCTGGGCGCAGAGCGCATGATAGCCCTCATCACACAGGGCGGCGGCCAGCGCTTCGCGCAAATCCTGATCATCTTCCACGATCAATATTGTGATTTGGCGCTTGCCCTCTTTAAGCGGTTTTTTCAATTTCTTTGCGGTTACCCTGCGCATTGATTATTTCCTCGTGAATACCTGGTTTTTCTGACAAGATTTTACCACGGATGGCACGGATATCACTGATATCGAAAGGATTTCCAAAGAGACAGGGATCTTCATCCGTGCAATCCGTCTTCGTCGCGGCGACTACGCCGAGACATGTCAGTGTCCGTGGTTTCTCCATCTTTCGCTTTGGTAACGGCTTTCCTCCATGGAAGGCGGACAAGTGCCGCGCCAGGTAACCCGCCTGCATCGCTGGGCGAAGCACTGCGGGCAGGTCTGCGGTGAGTAATTACTTTCCCTTATGAAGCCGCCTTATTCTCTTTAAAATATCGCTCTCGGTAAAGGGCTTGTCAATGAAACCGTAGGCGCCCTTCTGCATGGCCTCTTCTCTTCGGTCCTCACTGCCATAGGCCGAAATGATGTTCACAATGGTCTTCGGACATAGTCGCCTGATTGCAGAAAGGATATTTATGCCATCGCCATCGGGCAGTTTCAAATCTAAAAAAACCAGGTCAGGCAAATCCTTTTTTATACAAACCATACCTTCTCGCCTGGTATTGGCCGTCGCCACATGATACCCCTTCGCGCTTATGGCATCGGATAAAAGCAAACACAGATCCTTCTCGTCATCTATGATCAAAATATTCTTGATCAGCTTCCGTTGCGGAACAACCTGCGCTTGCATCTTCGTTCGTTTTATTTTTCTTAACTGGAGCTTTTCCCAGCGCTCGAAAAATGACGCCAGTTCCGGGAGTTCTTCGGGTTTACGCCAACCCGAAAAACCACTGCGCCAGACCATGGTCTCGCCGCGTTTGATCTTGCCCGCGGAAATCCAGCTTTTAAATCGGGAATGATAAATCACTCGATATATTTCCGCCCCTCTTCTGATATCCCATTTGATTTCTTGCATAAGTGCCTCCGGGGATTATCTAACGGGCAGGGAAACGGTAAAGGTCGTCCCCGCCTTCAGCTTGCTTTCGACCTCGATCGTGCCGTGGTGGCTGACAATGACTCCATAGCAGATCGCTAATCCCAACCCCACACCGCCCTGTTTGGAGCTGAAAAAGGGGTCGAATATCCGGATAACATCACCATCCGGAATGCCCTTGCCCGTATCTTGAATCTTCACCACAAAAACGTTTTCATTATACTCAGTCATAATCGTCAATTGGCCGGCCTTAGGCATCGCTTCAACCGCATTAATGATCAGGTTCAACAAGGCGCGCTCCATCTGTTCTTTATCTATGCTTATTATGGCTGGTTTGGAGGTAAATCTTTTGGCTACTTTTATTTTCTGCGACGCAATTTTAGTCCTGGTGGACTCTAAAACATTTGCCAGGAGTTTGTGGATATCACAGGCGCGCATATCAAGCTTGGGCGGTCGCGCGCAGTTTAACAGTTCCGTAATTAAATAATTAATCCTTTCGGCATTGCGCAAAACAATCTCAACATGTTTCACGTTGGGGTCGTTCGCTTTAATGGCTTTGGCAAGCCGTTGCACGGACATGATCACATTAGTCAGGGGATTTCTGATCTCGTGGGCGATACTGGCGGCGATCCGGCCGGTAAAGGCTAACTTCTCGGAGCGGACCACATCATCCTTGCTGGCGCGCAGGTCGGCATAGGAACTTTCCAGTTTTTTCCGGGATTGGGTAAGTTCATAAATCAAGGTCCTTGTCTTACTCATATCCCTGGCGCTGAAAATAATACTATGGAGCGCGGCCTGGCGGTCGCGCCGCGCGGTGATATTGACATGCACGGGAATTTCTTTTTCCCGCCGGTCCACATAGATCATCTCATAATTCTCCAAAGGGAGGTTAGCCGTTATTTTCTCGAGGGAGAAATTTCTGCATACCTTACCCATCGGCCGGCCCAGCAGATCTTCTTTGCGGCCACAACCTAAAAGGTTAAGCGCCGCCAGATTGATTTCCGTGATCAGGCCCTCGGGGGACGATATAATCACGTTATCAATCAAATCATCAAAAGGACTGGCCTGATTATTCATAGTTGCCTCCATGCCTGCGATCATAAGGGGTGCAACGGGGAAAAGCAAGCGCGTTGTTATGTGTGGATTTTGTAACTACTCACATGTTCAGTGTTCGGTGTTCGGTGTTCGGAGAAGCATGCTGATGAACCAGAAGATAACAGGCAAGACTTATTTGGAGTGCACTCGAATGCTCAATGGTCTCGATAAGTCGCTTGAACGGCACCCACCCAGGCAGGAACGCCGTTGGGCCGGCGAGTATGGCGAGCCACAGGAAATACTACCTCCGGGTTGGCCTCTATCCCCGAACACCGAACACTGAACACCTCCCACACCTTGCGAGTTGCTATCTTTGTTACTCCACGGAAGCCGTGCGCAGGATGCGGTCGCAGAGGGCGGGAAATGGCAAGCCCGCGACACGGGCGGCTTTGGGCAGGAGGCTGGTTTCGGTGAACCCGGGGATCGTGTTCAACTCCAGGACGAACATCCGGCCAGCGGGGCTCATCCGCAAATCCACGCGCCCCAGGCCGCGCCCGTCA
>JAHIMN010000054.1 GCA_018896395.1 Verrucomicrobiota bacterium
AGGCCGGTCAACATCGTGCGCACGCCACAGGAAATATCGAAGCCAACGCCGCCGGCCGATACCACGCCGCCGGCTTCGGCATCGAAAGCGGCTACGCCGCCGATGGGGAAGCCGTACCCCCAGTGCGCGTCCGGCATGGCAAAAGCCGCCGTTTCGATGCCGGGCAGGGCCGCGATGTTGGTCAGTTGTTCCAGCACCTTGGCGTCCATCGCGCGGATCAGCTCCGGCGAGGCATACAAAATTACCGGCGTGCGCATGTGTCCCGTGGGAGGCATGATCCACCGAGTTTCGGATTGCTGTTGGAGGCGGCTGATGTCCATGAAATTAATCTTATCCCATTTCCCGGTCCGCTGCAATACTGGCCTGCGTTATGGAGGCACCGGCGCGTTATCGCAGGCATCTGCTGAAAAATCTGTAAATATATTCAAAATAAATGAAGGTCAGACAAATTGATTTTACTTGCCATCAAGCACTCAAAAGGGACAATAGCTCTCGCTCGCGGTGCTCGCAGGTGCGTGTATGGCGCTAAGCGCGCCAGGTAGTGTTGTTTTAAAACTGCCAGGCTCCGCCGATGCGCTATGCCCAGGCGCGTATCATTGTAAGAAAAACAAAGCGGGAGGTTCGTTATGCTGCCGAGAGAACGGGTTTTAAAGTCGCTGAAACACCAGGAACCGGATCTGATACCCTGGGGTGAACACTCGATCGACTATCCTGTCTACGAAGATATCCTCGGTCGGTCTACCTATGTTCAGGCCAAGTTCCGTGCGACCCAGGCCTGGTGGGAAGGGAAACGATCGGAGATCATCGCATCGTATAAACGGGACAGTATCGATTTGGTTGAGGCGTTGGGCATGGATTTGATTATCGCGCCGGGGATGCCTTCTGTCGAGGCAGCCAAAGCATTGAAACCGATGGATAAAATCGGTTCGGATCAGTACCGCGATGAAAAAGGCAATATCTTTTGTCTCTCGTCCGTAACCCATGATTTGTTGCCTGTTCAATGGAATCCGGACAGCTATACTCCGCCAACGCTTGACAGCATCCGCGCTGACATTGAAAAAATCGACCGACAGGGCGTTCCCGCGCCGGATACCTCCTGTTGGGACGTGGTTCGGCATGTCGTCAAAGAGCGCAAAGCCACGCATTTCATTGCTACCTTTTGGAGCGACTTCGGATTCCCGTCATTCGGCCAGACCGATGAAGATTATTATGTCAATTTGCTTCTGCATCCTGAAATGCTTGAGCCCATTGCCGAGTTGAATGCCAAGCAATCCATTGGCGGATTGAAATATGTCGCCGCCCAGGGTGTCGACGCGATCATAACACCTGGCGATTTGGGTTCATCCACGGGGCCTCTGGCCGACCCGAAAATATATAAGCGTTATGTGCTCCCCTGGCACAAGAAATTCGTCCAGGAAGCCCATCGGCTGGGTCTGCTAGTCATCAAACACTGCTGTGGTCATGTCTGGGACTTTGTGGACGACTTTGTCGATATTGGCTATGAAGGTTATGAAGGCATTCAGGCCAGCGCCGGTATGGATATGAAACGCCTGAAGGAACGCGTGGGGAAACGACTGACGCTCTGGGGCGGCGTCACCAACGAAAACCTGATCGGCGGCACACCGGACCAGGTCCGCGAGGACGCGCGCTATGCCATCAAATGGGGCGCTCCGGGAGGCGGATTTATTTATGGAGCAAGCCATTCGCTTGCGGTGGGCACCAAGCGAGAGAATCTCATGGCCATGAAGGAAGCTCGCGAACAATGGGGCCATTACCCCATCAAACTGTGATGCTGTCATTCATGATCGGGTTTTAGTGATCACGTTCAGCAATGCGCTGTTCACTTAAAACCAGGCATGGTATTCCGCAGTACCCTGCGCCGGCATGCTTGAATGCAAAATAGAAATCGGGCACAGTATTCCGCATTATGAGTCTGTTGACTCGCATATTACCAAGCCGCACACACGCTCTGGCGTGGCTGTTACTGGCGCTGTTTTTCGCCTTCGGACTGTTTGACCATTCTTTATGGTCCAGCAACGATACGCGCGAAGGCGCCATGATCCGCGAAATGGTGCGCGAGGGTGTCTGGGTCACGCCGGTTTTCAACGGTCAGTCTTACCTCGAAAAACCGCCCCTCCTGCATTGGACGGGCGTGGTGCTGTGCAAGGTGTTCGGTCGGGTGAACGAGGGATTGGTGCGTCTGCCGGCGGCCTTGTACGGATTCGGTGCCTTGTGGATCATCGGTCTTTGGGCGCGCGACCTGGGCCGCGAGCGTGCTGGCGTTGTGGCCGCCTTCCTGTGTGCCACCTCCTTACTCTATTTTGAATATTCCCGCATTGTGCTCACTGATACGGCACTGGCTTTCATGGTCGTGTTGTCGCTCTACCTTTTCTGGAAAGCCTACACTGCCGGCATCCGTCGGCTGACGAACTGGCTGGCGTTTCTGGCGGTATCGGCCGGCACGTTTTATGCCAAGGGCCTCATTGGGCCGGGCTTCGTGTGGGTATCGGTGGGTGCCTTCCTGGTGTATCGGCGCGAATGGAAACTGATCGTTCTGCTGGGTACGGCCTTCAGCGTGGTGTTTGCGCTGGTCCTGGCCCCCTGGGTCGCGGCTTTATGGCACGCGGGTGGAGGCGCATTTCTTTACAGCGTCTTTTGGGAAAACCAGTTTGGCCGGTTTTTGGCTTTCAATGATCCCAATTTGCCGCTTGACCCGTATTATGTCCACAAAGAGTCCGTGCTGTATTATCTGGGCAGCCTGCCGGTGCGGCTGATACCCTGGACCCTGCTGGTCATGGCCGCGCTGATTTCCTGGTTCCGGCCAAAGAGTCCGGTGACCGGTCTGCCGGCCTTGTTCGTCCGATTCGCACTGGTCTGCATGCTGGTGCTTCTGCACGTGTCCTCGTCCAAGGCGGCTTGCTATGCCCTGCCGCTCTTTCCCATCCTGTTCCTGATGACCGGAGTCTGGCTGGAAGACACCGCAACCCGCTGGACCTCTGCGCTTGACCGGCGCCTGGTCGGTCTGACTTTCGGTTTGATCGGGGGCGCGGTGCTGGCTGTGCCCCTGGGCTATGTGCTGGCGTTTCTGGCCGGTATGACGGTCGTGTGGGCGCCGGGAACCGGCGCGGCGATCATTTGTTTCGGGTTGGCGCTCCTGACTCTGGTGGTCGGCGGTTACGCCGAGATCCGGCTCTGGAAAGCATTCCGGTCGGACCAGCGGGTTGATGCAATTCTATCAGCCCCCATGATCCTGGCGGTGCTGGGTCTGCTGGATGCCGCGATCTTCATGCCGTCGGTGAATTGCCAGAGGACCTATGAGCCTTTGGCCGCCCTGGTTCGGCAGGAGTTGAATGCCGGAACGCGCATTGCCCTGGCCGGCGATCGCGAACGCGATTTAGGCGCCCTGATGTTTTACCTGGATTCGCGTCTAACGGTTGTCGCGCTCACCAACGCCACGGAATGCGCCGATTTTCTTTACGACCGCCCCGGCCCGGCGGGTATTGTCGTGGCCGAGAGCGATCTGATCCATGCCGAGCGCCTGCTGATCGGGAAGTCGTTCCGTATCATTCAGCCCATGCACGGCGGGCACAAGAGCGAAGAGTTCCGGCTGTTAATGAATTATGAAAGTAATTGCTCGGGAAGAACCGAAGAAAATTAACCACGGATGGACACGGATGAATACAGATAAAATTACATTAGCATCCCATAGAAAATGAAAAAGCTGGAATACTCCGGCTGTCATAGGATAATGACGGCCAAGCAAAACAAAAGAAAGGAGCATTCCAGCGATGAAAA
>JAHIMN010000055.1 GCA_018896395.1 Verrucomicrobiota bacterium
AATTATTTGCCGAGCACGTTGCCCGACAGTTCGCTCCAGGCCGTGAATCAGGGGCGCGTGGCGGTTGACTCCGCTCTCGGCATCAGCGGCGGCGGGGGCGACCTGAAGGAAATCGAGGCTCAGAAGGACAAACGGCCGCGCTTCCGGAAGGGCATTGACATTATCGCCACAACGGGCGTTGGGATTCGTTTTGGTGCGGACGTGAAGGAGGCCGCGATCCGTTTCGAGCAACCGCACAACCGCGCGCAGCCGATAATCTGGTGGTGGCACGCTGATAATCATACCGCGCAAGCATCGCTTACGGTTGATCCGCAGACGGGCGAATTCGGCCTGCACGCCCGTTCCATACACGTCCCCACGTTGGCCGTCGAAAAATCCGGCGGCATCAGTGCCGGCGACAAGCCTGCGCACAACCTGCGTGGCGTCAGCGTGACCGTGAAGAAAGACGCGACTGAGCGCAATGTCCGTTTCGATTGCCCCGAGGCGGACGCAAATTACGCGCTGACCGTGCAGCCGAGTTGGATCACCGCCACCGCCGTGGTGGCGAAAAAAGCGGACGGGTTCATCGTGCAATTTAAGAAACCGGCTCCGCGCCAGGCAAAGGTAGATTGGCTGTTGGTGCGATGAGTGTTTCGTCGCAAACACAATAAATCTTCCTGGTAGAGATAGTTGGATACGAGTAAAATAAGTGGATAATTCTGATGTTTTCCGCCCGGGCTTCGCCAAAGACGCCGCCGAGGCGAGTTCCCGAATGAGGTTTAAAGGGGCATGGGGAATTGGGGTCAGCGGAGGATTGGGGGACTGTAATTAGTAATTAATATTTTGCATACGCGGGCTGGATTTAGTATAAAACAGGTATGGCGAGACTTGACCTGCCCCCAACGAAACGCGAACGAATACTGGGCGTGTTCAGGCGCAAACTGGAAGGTTACATCCCCTGGGACATCAACCCATGTCCGTCTCTGCTCAAGGCGTGGCAAGCGCACGTCGGCACCGATCTGCATCCACAGGAATACTACGACTCCGATTTTCGTGGCGTGGGTATCGGTGCCACCGAAGTACAAACCGATTGGCGCAAGCTCAACCCCGGCCTGCCGCCGGAAACAATGTTCGGCGAGGATGGCATTCCGAGAATTCCGGCTTCGTCCGCCGCGGGGCATCATTTTACCCACACCCTGCCAAGCGCCCTGAAGAACGCCACCTCGGTTAAGGAAGTTGAAGAATATCCCTGGGCTGACATAGACGCGGATTACCGCTGGACGGATGCGCCGAAGAATATCCAGGTACTGCACGAAAAAGGATATGCGGTCATGGGCGGTGCCGGCGGTTTTTTCGAAGGCATGCGCGCTTACCGGGGAATGGAGCAGACCATGATGGAGTTGATCGATGACGCGCCGATCATCGAGGCGGTCGTCAACCGGTGCGCCGAGCAAACTCGCGTCAGTGCCACACGACTTGCCCGGGCGGGCGCTGACCTGCTGCAATTCGGTGACGACATCGGCACGCAGGATCGGATGATGATTTCGCCGGATTTGTGGCGGCGGTGGTTCAAGCCACGCTTTGCCGGCGTCATTCGCGAGGCGCAAGCGATCAATCCCGATATCCTCATCTTTTTCCACTCGGATGGTTTCATCGAACCGGTTATTCCTGATCTCATCGAGATCGGGGTTGATATCCTGAACCCGGTACAGCCTGAGTGTATGGATCCCGAAAAGATCAAGCGGCAATACGGCGATCGTCTTTCATTCTGGGGTACGATCGGAGTCCAATCCACCATGCCCTTTGGAACGCCGAAAGAGATTCGCGAACTGGTGAAGCGTCGGATTGACATCGTCGGGAAAGGCGGCGGGCTTTTTCTTGCGCCGGCGCACATGATGGAACCGGAAGTGCCCCTCGCCAACGTCCTTGCCTTTATTGACGCCATGCGGGAATTCGGCGGACATCCATAGCCTGAATTATTTGCGTCCCACCCCCGCCGGCCTTTCCCAGTTCCTGTTTCTCGATACTGGACGGCGGCTGGGGCCATCCGCCCTTTATGCAATACGCCTGGTATTCCCTGAATTTTGCATGTGCGCCAAACTGACGCGATGCAAAATTAAGGTATTACTTTCCTGATCCGCTTCGATAGCATTCAGGGTTCCCTGGCCGAGCTCCCTGGCCGAGCTCCCTGGCCGAGCTCCCTGGCCGAGCTCCCTG
>JAHIMN010000056.1 GCA_018896395.1 Verrucomicrobiota bacterium
GAAAGTGCCGGCGATTATAAAAGAGCTGAAAGGGAGGATGGTTTTTATTCCGCCATTCTGCGACTATCATCGAGAACATGTTGTCCTTGCTCGTGAAATATTCCCGCTTTTCCATTGGTCATCCAGACTAGGGTTGGGCGCGATCGAGGTATATTCTTATGACTCACAGGAAAATCGTCAACCGGTCGAAATTTTCATCGATATTTCTAAAACATGGGCATTGCAACGCCGGGCGCTTGCCATGCACTCGACCTTCAAGCGTCCGAGCATTCCCGATAATACGCTGATACGGATAAAACAGGGTCGTGCCCAGTCGCTTGGGGCAAGCATTCCATCCGCACCAGTTGAATATGCGGAAGGATATCGTTTGCTCCAAGCAAATGTAAAATGTATATCATCGTTGTCAAAACTATTGCCTAAACAATTCTATTTCCGTAGTTCAACAGGTATATTGAAAATGTGAAAAATATATGGCGAACAAACGGCTCCAAACGAATTGCGCGCCCGTGGCGGTCTCGCAAACAGTGAACCGTAATGTTTCCCCGCCCCGTGCGCGGGCTGGCCGGGGTGCCGGTCAACAGCCACGTTCGGTCCAGAAATGAAAGACCAAACATGACGTTGCTCACGGACATATGGGATGACATCGTTGCCCTACCGGAGAAGGCGTTCAAGGCATTCTCCTCCAGGAAACAACCATGACCTCGCCCTCGCCGAAATCACCCCATCCCTTTCAACCGCCCAACATCGTCTTGTTCCTTGTCGACGACATGGGCTGGCAGGACACCTCTGTCCCTTTCCACGCGGAGCGCACCCCGTTCAACGATCACTTCCGCACACCCAATATGGAGCGATTGGCGCGTCGCGGCGTGTGTTTCACCAACGCCTACTCCGCGGCGGTGTGCTCGCCAACGCGCACGTCGCTCATGACCGGCCAGAACCCGGTGCGGCATCACGTGACAAACTGGACCTTGCTGCCGGACAAGGATCAGTCCGGCGAGACCGACCGCCTGCGCTCGCCGCGCGGCTGGCAGGTCAACGGCCTGCAACCCGACACCACTACATTGCCGATGCTCCTGCGCCGCGCCGGGTACCGCACCATCCATTGCGGCAAAGCGCACTGGGGCGTGCACGGCACGCCGGGTTCAGATCCGCGGAATCTCGGTTTCGACGTGAATATCGCCGGCCACGCCGCCGGCGGTCCCGCAGGCTACCACGGTGAGAAGTTCTACGGCAACGATGAGAACGGCGTCTATACGCCGCCGTGGGGCGTGCCGGGACTTGAGAAGTACCACGGCACCGATACGCACCTGACTGATGCGTTGACGATCGAGGCGCTGGCGGAGATCGACAAGAGTGTCGCGGCCGGCCGGCCGTTCTACCTCTACATGGCGCACTACGTCGTCCATACTCCCATCCAGGAGCACCGCCCGCACGTGGACCGCTACCGCGGCAAGTGCTACGCGGGAACCGGCATCGCCATCCCGGAGGAAGAGGCTTGCTACGCGTCCATGGTGCAGGGTATGGATGTCAGCCTCGGTGCCATTCTCGACAGGCTGGAGAAGTTGGGCATCGCGCAAAACACCTTGGTGGTGTTCTACTCGGATAATGGCGGTCTCAGCGCCCACACGCGCGGCACTACGCCGCTCGGCACTGGCGCGAATACGCATAACTGGCCCCTGCGCGAGGGCAAGGCCTCCGCCTACGAGGGCGGGACGCGCGTGCCGGCGATCGTGGCCTGGGCCGCCATCGCCAACGATGCCCCTCACCAGCAACGCGTCCTCATTCGCGCGGGATGGCGTTGCGCGGTGCCGATCATCTGCGAGGACCTCACGCCCAGCATCCTGTGCTGGGCTGGCGCCGAAGACCTTATCGGCGAGTTGGAGGGGTTGGATGGACGCAATCTGACCCCGCTCCTGAACGGCTCACCCCCGATCGACCCCGACCGGGCCTTTCTTTTCCACTATCCCCACAGATGGGGACCGCCCGGCCACGGCTATCAGCCGCACAGTGCCATCCGCATCGGCGAATGGAAGGCGATCTATTTCTATGACCCGCGCGAATGGGAACTGTACAATGTCAGGCAGGACATTGGAGAAACACGGGACATGGCGGATGCGCACCCGGATATCCTCCGGCACCTGGCCACGCACATGCGCAGGTTGCACGCGGAACTTGGCGCGCAGTACCCGACGCTGAAGACGACCGGCGAGCCGGAGCCGCCCGCGTGGCCGGAGGATATCCCTTCGACATGACCAGGCAACAGATTAACGTTCGGGATGGAAGCATGCAACAGACCGAATAGGACCGAACCAGCCACTCAAGGCGACGCTTTACAGCACGCCTCAGTGGCATCGTTCGGTCAGGAGAATCGAGATATAGAAAATGAGCGACACCAGACCCAATATCCTTTTCATTATGTCCGACGATCATGCGTCGCACGCGTTGAGCTGTTACGGAAGTCGGATCAATAAGACACCCAATTTGGACCGTATCGCCGACGGCGGCATGCGGTTCGACAATTGTTTTTGTATAAACTCCATCTGCACGCCCAGCCGCGCGACAATCCTCACCGGAACATACAATCATGTGAACGCTGTCACGACTCTTTCCACAACTATGGATAATCGGCTGCAGACGTTTCCCAAACTGCTTCAGGAGAACGGCTATCAGACCGCCATATTCGGGAAGTGGCATCTGGGCACAGGACCGGATCATTGCCCAACCGGGTTCGATAATTGGGCCGTGTTACCCGGTCAGGGCCGTTACCACAATCCCGAATTCATTTTCAAAGGACCGGACGGTGGCACAACGCGAACGGTACCAGGCTATGCAACCAACCTCATCACCGATATGAGTCTTGACTGGCTGAAGGAACGGGATCGGTGCCGCCCCTTCTGTCTGCTCTATCACCACAAGGCGCCTCATCGTCCCTGGTATCCGGACGAGAAACATGCACAGATGTTCCTAAACAAAGACGTTCCCGAACCGGAGACACTGTATGACGATTATAGCAACCGTGCGTCTGCCGCCGCCGCAGCTGAAATGCGCGTCGGCCCACACATGAGCAGCACAGATCTCAAATGCGAGGTTCCCACAGAACTGCCTGAGAACGAACTGCGCCGGTGGGCATATCAACGCTATATCAAAGACTATCTCAGGGTTGTGGCCAGTATTGATGACAATGTCGGTCGCGTTCTGGATTATCTGGACAAGGAAGGGCTTGCCGAGAACACGGTCGTCATCTACACATCGGATCAAGGTTTCTTCCTTGGTGATCACGGCTGGTACGACAAGCGCTTTATGTATGAAGAGTCTCTGCGCATGCCGTTCATCCTTCGCTATCCGAAGGAAGTGAAGCGGGGCACCCTGAATGATGACATCGTTCTCAACGTAGACTTTGCATCCTTGTTCCTGAACCTGGCTGGTGTACCGATACCCGAGGACTTTCAGGGCCGAAGCTTCCTGCCCATCTTGCAGGGCAATACGCCCCCGGATTGGCGGCAAGCGATGTACTATCGATATTGGATGCATAAGGCTCACCATAATGTATATGCCCATTACGGCATTCGAACGAAGCGCTACAAACTGATCTACTACTATGCCGACGCTCTGGGCCAGGCTGGCGCAGTTGATGAACCGCATGCGCCGGAGTGGGAATTGTTTGATTTGCAGAGAGACCCTCGCGAGCTTCACAACGTGTATGACGATCCTGCCTATGGTGATACCGTGGCGGAACTGAAACGCGAGCTGCATCGTATCCAGGCGGAAGTCGGTGACAAACGCTACGCCAAAGATATGGATTGAGATGAGAGAATTGCCGACCCCTTGCTTCCAGGCGACGGCATATAGCCGCGCCTGATCCGGAACGTCGGGTAAATAGAGGAAATAGCGTAATGATAGTTAAGCCCCGAAGTATTGCTGTGATTGTTGTCGCCATCTTGAATATTGTCGTGTCCGGAGCCGCTCTATCAAGTGATGCAACCGGTTCCGTTGACCTTCTGGCCGATGCCAGCCGAAGCGTTTCCATAGTTGAGAATAAGACCGCTTCGGCATGGCAGAAGAGTTTAGTTTTTGAAGAATCCGGAAAACACGCTGTCGCTTTCCGTGCTGTATTTCAGGTTGAGAATCCAACATGCCTCACGTCGCTGGTACTGAAGAAACCGCTTAATATCGAGAATCTAACCTTGAACGGCAAGGCGATCCCGACTCCCATCAAAGGAATGACCTACCAGATCATACCGGGCATTCCGGTATCGCTGCTGGAGAAAGGTTCCAATGAACTTCAAGCCACCTGGACACAGGAAATCAAGAGTCAAAAGGATGAGAAAACTTCCATGGTTTCCATTGTTCCAGGCCAGCTTGACGCCGCGGATGTAGGTATCCGTTTGTTTGAGTTGACGCCCTCGGCGCTCACCTTTCAGACCGGGCCGGTTCTGGGCTATGCCAGCAAAAACTTCTTCACAGTAACCTGTCGCGTGAATATCCCGGCCGAAGCGGTTCTTGAAGTGAATGGTCGAAAATACGTGTCGAAGCCGGCACTGTTACACTCGTTCAATGTCGACGGCCTGGAACCAGACACACTGTATCACTATTCTCTGAAGGCACGCCTTTCGTCCAAGGGTGACACTGTCAGGTCCGTTGGCCCTTACCCGGTGCGAACCCTGCCAACTGGCGGGCAATTCTCCTTTGCCGTTCTGGGTGACAGCCGCACGGATCCAAAGGCGTGGGCAAAAGTCGCCGCGTCCGTGGTCACGGCAAAACCCGCGTTCACGGTGTTTGTCGGCGACATGGTCGCAAATGGCAGAATAGACAGTCAGTGGGACGAACAGTATTTCGGTCCGGCTAAGGACTACTTCGCCACCATCCCCTGTTTTGCCGTAATTGGCAATCATGAGGGGAACTGCCCGCTATTCACCCGGATATTTCCGACCCCTGGCGGAAAGAACTGGTCGCAGGAAATCGGCTCAGTGCTATTAATCGGAATCGATGGGGCTATGGACTGGACAAGTAAAAGCGATCTTGCTAGATGGCTGGAAGATACTCTCGCTAAATCGAAAGCAAAGTTTATTTTTCTTGCCAGTCACTATCCTGCCTGGACTTTGGGACGTCACGGTAAACTTAAAAACGGGCGCCCCCAGGAAAAATCCGTCCGTCTTGCACAGGATGTTATAATGCCGCTGTTGAAGAAATATAACGCCACGGCAATGTTTGCAGGGCATGACCACGTTTATGAACGTTCGGAGCCGGAAGAAGGCGTCACCATGATAATAACCGGCGGCGCCGGTGCCCCGCTGCGTGATAAAGTCGCGAATGCGGAGGAGCAGAATCCTTACTCCAAGGTATTCGCAAAGAAATATCACTATTGCCTTTTGACGGTCAACGGGGATGTTTGTACGATGAAAGCTCTCACCCCGGACGGGATAATGATAGATAAGTGTTCTTGGACTGCTCGGAAAGGAAAATAGGGTTGCCGAACAAGGTGCTCCAGCGGACGGCTGGTCGCTTACGCTGAGCTTTGGCGTTGGGAAAACAACATAAGACCTGAATTTTGCACGCGCAAGTTTGGCGCAGATGTGAGGCGCGAAGGGCGCCGCTGTATAAGCATACTGCAAGCCCTTC
>JAHIMN010000057.1 GCA_018896395.1 Verrucomicrobiota bacterium
AACTTGCGCAAACGGGCGTGGGTCGGTATGGTAATGACTTGTCGCAACTATAAGGTGGATAGACTGTAGGGGAATTCGGATTAAAGAGTTCATGGTTCTTGGTTCATCGTTCTTCGTTCAAGATTAACAAGGAACCAAGATAAATCCGTAGCCGGTATTTTGCCGGAAGCGGATCCGCCCATGGCGGGAAAACCAGCTCTACCAATAGGATGCAAAATGTAGAGCCGACTTAATGTCGGCTGTTTTCAAGGAAATAATAATGGACACACTGCAAAAATCGAGCCGCCCCGGGCCGAAGGGGCCGGTGGTGCTGACGATCATGGATGGGGTGGGAATCGGCAAATACGTGCAAGGCGACGCGGTCCGATCGGCGCTCAAGCCGCATTTGGACTGGCTGAAAGCCAACGCGCTCGCTTGTCAGCTCAAGGCGCACGGCAAGGCGGTAGGTCTTCCGAGTGACGCTGACATGGGCAACAGCGAAGTGGGCCATAACGCCATCGGGTGCGGCCGGGTCTTCGACCAGGGCGCCATGCTGGTCAACGCGGCGATCGCCTCGGGTGCCATGTTCCGGGGCGAGGTCTGGACGAAGCTCATCCGCAACTGCCGCGAGCACAATAGCACGCTCCATTTCATCGGTCTGTTCTCCGATGGTAATGTGCATAGTCACTTGGACCATCTCAAGGCCATGCTGGGGCAAGCCAAAAAAGAAGGCGTGCGCAAAGCGCGCATCCATATCCTGTTAGATGGGCGCGACGTGGGCGAAACCTCGGCGCTGGACTACGTGGACCCGTTTGAAAAGTTTCTGGCCGGCCTGAACGCGGACAAATCTGTGGATTACTGCATCGCCTCGGGCGGCGGGCGCATGACAATCACCATGGACCGCTACAACGCGAACTGGGACATGGTCAAGCGCGGCTGGGACACGCATGTGCGCGCAAGCGGCCCGCAGTTTAAGTCGGCCCATGAAGCCATCGAAGCTCATCGCCAGGCCAAGCCGGGCGTCATTGACCAGGACCTGCCGCCCTTTGTCATTGTCCGCGACGGCAAACCCGTGGGACCGATTGTGGATGGCGACAGCGTCATTTTTTTCAACTTCCGTGGCGACCGCGCCATCGAGATCAGCCGGGCCTTTGAGGACGACGATTTTAATAAATTCGACCACTCACCCCGGCCCACCGGCAACCCCGCCGCGGCGGGTAGCACTGCCTGCCCGCAGTCGCTGCGCTCCAGGCGCTGCAGGCGGGCGGGCAGGCCCAAAGTGGAATACGCCGGCATGATGCAGTACGACGGCGACCTGAAAATTCCGAAGCAGTACCTGGTTACTCCGCCGGCCATCAACCGGACCATGGGCGAACTGCTTAGCCAGGCTGGTATCCGGCAACTGGCGATCAGCGAAACCCAGAAGTTTGGGCATGTCACGTATTTCTTCAACGGCAACCGCTCGGGCAAATTCGATGAGAAGCTGGAGGAATATGTCGAAATCCCGTCCGACCGCCTTCCGTTTGAACAGCGCCCCTGGATGAAGGCGGCGGAAATAACCGACTATGTCATGGGCGCGATCCGGGAAAACAAATTCCCGTTCATTCGCCTGAACTATCCCAATGGCGACATGGTGGGACACACCGGCGTCTACCAAGCCACGCAAATCGGGGTGGAGACGGTGGATTTATGCCTCGGCCGGCTGATGGCAGCCGTTAAGGGAGCCCACGGCATCCTGGTGGTTTCGGCCGATCACGGCAATGCCGACGACATGTTCGAACACGATGAAAAAACAGGCAAGGTCAAGACCGATCCAGCCTGCCCCGCCTTAAGCGGGGTCACCGGCAAGCCCCGGGCCAAGACCAGCCATTCGCTCAATTCCGTGCCATGTTACATATATGACCCGGCCGGAACTGCCGGTCTGACCTTGTCCGCGGCATCTTCCAAGGGGCTGGGCATCAGCAGTCTGGCGGCCACCTGTCTGATGTTGCTGGGGTTTGTCCCGCCGCAGGATTACGACAAGAGCATCATTGAAATGGATAATGGTTGATGGCTCGCCACGCGCCACGAGTGGTTCATGAATCTGAGCCACATAGAGCTTTGCCGCAGGACCACGAGACCTCGATCGGCAAGGTAAGTTCAAGTGGGTCTTGATGGATCGCGAGCTGCGGTCTTTCGCTCCGGGTTCAAACGTGCTTCGTCTGGGCCGCATTAACCATTAACCCTAAACCACCTGCCCGCAGTGCTACGCTCAGCGTTGCAGGCGGGTCAGCCATTCCCGATCCGCGCGTTTACGCGCGGATCGGGGTCAATATTCAGGTCTTGACAATAAACAACGGGTCGGTTATGTTGTGGATAAACGATTACTCAAAGGAGTTTTTGCGTGTATTCACATCCGCGCATCACGATCAAAAAGCTGGCCGAGGAAATCGGGCTTTCGGTCTGCACGATCAACAAGGCCTTGAATAATAAACCGCGCATCAGTCCGGCAACGCGGGAATTAGTGATAAAATCTGCAGCGCGGTTCGGATACAGGCCCAACACGCTGGCCAAGGCGCTTGCCCGTCCGGTTCTCTCAATCGGTTTTGTGTATCCGGACGTCTGGCCAAGTCATACCGGCTTGCTCATTCGCGGCGCCCGCGAAAGCCTGGAACGGCTCCGTGATCATCGTGTCAATTCGCTGTTGCGTCCTCTTCCGGCGGGAGATGAAAATTCTTTCATATCCGTCATCAAAGACTTGGCCGGCAATCAAGTCTCCGGACTTATTGTGTGTCTGTTCGATTACTCCACAGAATGCATGAATAAGGCCTGGCATATTCTCGAAGATGCCAAGATCCCATTTGTTCTGCTTGGAAGCGATATTCCGGGTGGACCGCAAATTTGCTCCGTATGGCACAATTGCCACCGGTGCGGACGCATGGCGGCCGAGGTGCTTGAATGGATGGCGCCGGACCGTTCCGTGGCGATTTTTATAGGCCGGAAGGGGACGCTGGATCACGATTTGAAGATAGAGGGATTCCAGAGTTGGCTGAAACAATCCCGGACAAAACTGGCCGGGATTGGGGAAACGCACGATGACCCTGAGATGGGATACCCGGTTGCGCGCGATTTGTTTCAGCAATATCCGGACATTGCCGGTCTCTATATTGGAACTGAAAACGCATCCGGAATCTGCAGATATCTGGTTGAGTCAGGATTGGCGGGCGAGGTCAGAGTGGTGGCAACTGGCGTATCCGACGATGTTTTGCAGGGACTTGAACTTGGTGTAGTGCATTGCAGTATCAATCAGAATCAACCTCTTCAAGGGCGGCTGGCCGCCAGGCTTCTTTATGATTACCTGGAACTGGGCCGTATGCCCAAATCTCCCGAAATATTGATCACACCCGAACTGATTTTGCGCAGCACACAGGATGTACGCAATCCGGACGCATTGT
>JAHIMN010000058.1 GCA_018896395.1 Verrucomicrobiota bacterium
CTGCGGGCAGGTGCGGGCGGGCGCACAGCGTTGCAGGCGGGCCTGCTCGGCAGCTTAAACTGCGGCCATTGAACGCGTGCGCTAAACATCCGGTTCAACGCGGACAATCGCCCCGCAAGCAGAGATGCCAACCATGAAGGCGGCAGATTGGGAATCGGCGCGTGCACGCCCACCCGTAACGGTGAGGCTGTCGCCAATGCCGCCCCGCTAACGGCCTTCGACCGGCCGCCAATCTTTTCCTGCTCGGGCTTCCCCGTCGCCCCGTGGCAGGGCAAGGGGCCACTTTGTTGCAGACGTGGTGGTTTCAGTTTTCCCGTATAGGCAACCGAAGCCTTCCTGGGCGGCGCTTTCGACGGCGGCGGGGATGGCGCTGACGCCGCTCGACTGGACACGTCAAACTGTTTCAGCAGGGGCATCGGATCCAGGCCGACACACCCGGCGTAGAGCTTGATAAATCCCCGCGCATAAACAGGCGCCACGAGCGCGTCAAAATCATCCGCTTCGATCGCCTTTACAAAGGTGCTCGTCATTTTCGTCGCCATGACCACGTCGGCTATGGATATCTGCCGGCGTTCGCGAGTGGCTTTCAAAATTTGGCCAATGGATTCCATTACACATCGCCTCCCTGCTCGGGTGTATTGACGGGGATTTCGCCATCCAGGTCAATTAAAATCTCGCGCGGGTCGGACCCGTGCACCGGCCCGACAACGCCTTTATCTTCGAGCTGATCCATAAGCCGGCCGGCACGGTTGTAGCCGATTTTAAGCCTGCGCTGCAGGAGCGAGACGGAAGCCCGCTGGGTTTCACGAATAATGGCAATGGCCGACTGCAGCAGATCATCGTCCACACCTTCGTCATCAAAGTCCAGCGCGGCCGTTGGGCTCTCAATGCTGGCTTTAAGCTTCATTTCATAGTTAGGCTCTCCCTGCTTGCGCCAGAACTCCACGATGGCATTGGTATCGTCATCCGTGGTCAGGGCGCCCTGCGCGCGGATCAGCTTGCTGGTGCCCGGCGGCAGGATGAGCATGTCCCCGCGACCCAGTAGTTTGTCGGCCCCGTTCGTGTCGAGAATCGTGCGGCTATCCACCTTCTGGGCCACCTGGAACGAAATGCGCGCCGGGAAATTGGCTTTGATGGTGCCCGTGATCACGTTGACCGACGGCCGCTGGGTGGCCAGGATCATGTGAATGCCCACGGCACGCGACATCTGGGCAAGGCGGGCAATGGCATTTTCCACATCGGCCTGCGCCACGAGCATCAGATCCGAGAGCTCGTCAATCACGATCACGATATAGGGAAGGCGGTCGGGCACGGGGTTTTTCTGATCCTCCTCGCCGGCGATTTCGGCTATCCTCAAGTTCTGTTCAATCGGCCGGCTGTTGAAGCCCTGGATATTGCGGACGCCGACCTTGGCAAACAACTTGTACCGGGTTTCCATTTCATTGATCGCCCAGTGCAGACCCAGCGGCACCCGCTTGGACTCGACAATGACCGGCGCCACCAGATGCGGCAGACGGGCGTAATTGGCGAATTCGATGCGCTTCGGGTCCACCAGCATGAGTTTGAGTTGCGCGGGGGTCCGCGACATCAGCATGCCGGCCAGGATGGAATTCATACAGACCGTTTTGCCCGACCCCGTGGTACCGGCAATCAGCAGGTGCGGCATGGCCGCCAGGTCGGCCACCAGGTCGTTGCCGGCCACATCCTTGCCCAGAATCAGCGGGATTGCGCACCGCATGGCGGCCCAAGTCTTGCCTTCGAGGATCTCCCGCAGATACACCTTGGTGGCGCTCGAATTCGGCACCTCGATACCAACCACGCCCTTGCCCGGAATGGGCGCCTGCACCCGCACGCTGGTGGCTTTCAAGGTCAAGGCCAGGTTGTTGCTGAGCTGGGCAATCCGTTCCACGCGCACGCCGGCCGCCGGCTTTAGTTCGTATTGGGTAACGACCGGACCTTGCTCGTAATTGACCACTTCGCATTCAATGCCGAAGTCGGCCAGCGTTTCCTGGAGAATTTTAGCGGTCGTCTGACAATCGCTTTCGATATTCCGCTCCGCGGTTGCCGGGATGGGTTTGAGGATGCTGATGGTCGGCAATTCATAATGATCAACCTGTGGCAAGGATGACTTGGGCGGTTTCGCCATCCGGCCCGCGGCTTTTTCCGGGGCGCTGACCCGTAACACGCTCTTCTCACCAGGCGGCTCAGTGTCCGTCGGGGTAATTACCGGGGGCAACGTCGGTATGGCGGCGGACTTCACCGATTCATCAGGAAAATCTTTGGCCTGGCGCTGTCCTTTGCGCATGGCCTTTTCCTTGAGAGCAATCTGGCGGGCAAGGTCGCGCTCCTCGCGGGCAATGGTTTCGAGCCGATCGCGGCGGGCCGTCATGACCGCTATCATCCTGGAGCGCAGACTGCGGAACTGCTCCGCCAGGATGCGGCCGAACGCGGTCATGCGCTGAAAACCCACACACAGGGTCAGTCCGACCACCAGTAATCCGATC
>JAHIMN010000059.1 GCA_018896395.1 Verrucomicrobiota bacterium
CCGTGACCTGGTCTCTCCGGATATTCCCTGTGGCTTCTGGTGGTCTCACTCCGAGAAAGGAAAGGAACACTCGAACAAATAAATGGACACATACAAATCAAATCGCGCACGATTTGATTTGATGGTCATTCATGACGTTCGCAGAAAAGAGATGACAATTCCAATGCCTACTGCTAAAGTATGTGCAGAAATACGGAGGCCAAGCTATGACCAAGGAATTCAATGTTGTAATCGAGAAAGATAAGGACGGGTATTTTGTGGCATCCGTGCCCGCTTTGCGAGGATGCCATACACAAGCCAAGTCGCTCGATGTCCTGATGAAAAGGATCAAGGAAGCCATTGAGCTGTGTCTGGAAGTTGAAAATCCAGTCTCCAATCAGTTTGTGGGTGTCCAGCGTGTCGCTGTCATGGCATGAGCACATTTCCCGCACTCAACGGCACCCGACTCATCAAGGCGCTTCGTCGCCTTGGTTTTGATCTCATTCGGATCAAGGGAAGTCATCGCTTCCTACGTCACCCCGATGGCCGGTGCACCGTGGTTCCCGTCCATCGCGGCGAGACCATCGGTCGCGGTCTCGTTGCCTAGATTCTCCGGGATTGTGAAATCACCCGGGAAGATATCCGGAAAGAAATCTGAGCGAACCACCGCGTGGAATACTACGGCGCGAAGCCGCGCCGAGGCTCATGCACGTCGTTCTGCAGGCCGCCGGAAAGATATCCCAAAAATATCTTTTGCTTTTTCTCGCCGGCTTGCTTAAGGTAATCACTGACGTCCCATAGGGACGCCGAGACTGTAGGGGTTTAGACTGTAGGCTGCCAGGCTCCGCCGGAGCGCTTCGCCCAGGCAAGTAGGGTGAAACACGGAAAATACGTCTTTAAAAACAGGAAATACAGTTTTGTAAATTGGCCTGAAAAATATCAATTTTCCTAATAGTCTACAGCCTACCTGCCCGCAGTGCTTCGCTCAGCGATGCAGGCGGGTAGCCTACGGCTTGAGCATTCTGTGGGGTGCTACTGTAAGGTAATCGTCAATCGCGGTTTGTGAAGTCAATACAAAATGGTACCTGCTCAGCGAATCCGAAGATATTTGACCACGGATATCACGGATTACACTGATAAGAGTCTGATCGTCTGACTGTCCCTCTCTTATCCGTACCATCCGTGTAATCAGTGGTGAGTAGTTACTCAGAATGGAGCCATTATGAAAGCAATTGTTTTAGCCTATCATGATGTTGGTTGTGTCGGACTCGAGGCACTTCTGCGTAACGGGTTTGAGGTGCAGGCGGTATTCACGCACAAGGACAATCCCAGCGAGGTTGTCTGGTTTCATTCTGTCGCGGAGCTGGCGGCCGCGCGCGGTATCCCGGTCTATGCACCGGAAGATATTAACCATCCGATCTGGACGGAAAAAATCCGGGCGCTGAAGCCGGACATCATTTTCTCGTTTTATTACCGCCAGATGGTGAAGCCGGTGATCCTGGACATTCCGCCCCGGGGTTGTATCAATCTGCACGGGTCGCTCCTGCCAAAATACCGCGGACGCTGTCCGGCAAACTGGGTGCTGATCCACGGCGAAAAAGAAACCGGCGTGACCTTGCATTACATGACCCCGCATGCGGATGATGGCGATATCGTGGCCCAGGCCAGGGTGCCGATTGACAAGGACGATACGGCCCTGACGCTCTTCGGCAAAATGACTTCGGCCGCCACGCGCCTCCTGGACGAGATCCTTCCGTGCATCCGCGCGGGGAAGTCGCCGCGCATGCCGCAGGACCATTCCAAGGCCACCTGTTTCGGCGGGCGTCGCCCGGAGGATGGCGACATTGACTGGAACAAAAGCGCGGAGGACATCTGCAACCTGGTCCGCGCCGTGACGCATCCCTATCCGGGCGCGTTCACCTGGGCCGGCGACCGAAAACTGCTGGTGTGGTCGGCCACGATAAAAAAAACGAAGACGAACGAAAATCCCGGCACGGTGCTTTCAACCGATCCGTTGACCGTGGCATGCGGCCAGGGTGTCGTGCAGGTGGACCAGACCCAGCCGGAGAAAGACGTCATCATGGCGGGCGTACAGGCCGCCACAGTCCTGGGCCTGGCGAAGGGCACGCGCCTGGGCGCGCGGCGGCAGGTCAAAACCAGGCGTAAAACCGCGGTGCTGATCCTGGGTGTCAATGGGTTTATCGGCAATGCCCTCAGTGAGCGGCTCTTAGATAGCGGCCGCTATGTGGTGCACGGCATGGACCTGCACTCGGACAAGATCGGGCGGCTTCTTAAGCAGCCCGATTTTTATTACGATGAAGGCGACATTTCCATCTCGCGCGAGTGGATCGAGTACCACGTGCGCAAGTGCGACGTCATCCTGCCGCTGGTGGCCATCGCCACGCCGATCGAATACACGCGCAATCCCCTGCGGGTGTTCAACCTGGACTTTGAGGAAAACCTGCGCGTCGTGCGCTACTGCGTCAAATATGGCCGACGCATAATTTTTCCCTCGACCTCGGAAGTATATGGCATGTGCGACGATTCCGAATTCGATGAGGACAATTCGCGCCTGATCCTGGGGCCCATCCGGATGCAGCGATGGATTTATTCCTGCTCCAAACAGCTCCTGGATCGCGTCATCTGGGCCTACGGCCAGCACGAAAAACTGCGTTTTACCCTGTTCCGGCCGTTCAACTGGATCGGCCCGCGGCTCGACAGCCTGACCTCGGCGCGCATCGGCAGTTCGCGCGCCATTACCCAGTTAATTCTCAACCTGGTCGAAGGCAGTCCCATCCGGCTGATCGATGGCGGCGAGCAAAAACGGTGTTTCACGGACGTCAAGGACGGCATCGAAGGCCTGTTCCGGATCATCGAAAACCAGGGTGGTAAATGCGACGGCCAGATTTTCAACATCGGCAATCCGGTCAACGAGGCTAGTATCAAGGAACTGGCCGAAATCCTGATCCGCAAATTCGAACAGCATCCACTGCGGAACAAGTTTCCGCCGTTTGCCGGCATCCAGGAAATGGAAAGCGGACGTTATTACGGCGCCGGCTACCAGGACGTGGCGCATCGGCGGCCCAGCATTCGCAAGGCTCAAAAACTGCTCGGCTGGACGCCGGCGATCCCGCTCGAACAGTCGGTGGATGAAACCCTGGATTTCTTCCTGCAGGAAGCCGTCGCATCCGGTGAATTCGGCATCGAAGACGAAGCATGAAAATCGGCAATTCTCATCATAGCCAGACACGTGAAAACAAATCCCGACCTGTCATCCTGAGCGTAGCGAAGGATCTTGTTGATCAGTAACAGCTTCTGATAAGGCCGAGATTCCTCGCTTTGCTCGGAATGACACGTTTGGAAGGCGAGATTGCGTCGTAATGAGAATTGTGACATGAAAATCGGGCTGCGCATTGATGTAGACACGCTCCGCGGTACGCGCGACGGCGTGCCGGCCTTATGTCGTCTGCTGGCCTCTTGCGGCATCCGCGCCACGTTTTTCTTTTCGGTGGGGCCCGACAACATGGGGCGCCACCTATGGCGTTTGGTGCGCCCGCGCTTCCTGGTGAAGATGTTGCGAAGTCATGCCGCGGGGCTTTATGGCTGGGACATTCTTCTGCGGGGCACGTGCTGGCCGGGGACGATCATCGGCAAGCACCTTGGCGATTGCCTGCGCCTGGCAGAGGGCGCCGGACATGAAATGGGATTTCACGCCTGGGACCACTACACCTGGCAGGCGCACATCGAGCACATGCCTTCGGAGGCTATCCGTGCCGGCCTGACCCGGGGGGTTGACCTTATGACCACGATCGTCGGCGCGCCGCCGACCTGTTCGGCCTCGCCCGGCTGGCGTTGTACGGAAGCGGCCTTGCGTGAAAAAGAGCGCTTCCCTTTCGCATTCAACAGCGACTGCCGCGGGCAGACGTTTTTCCGCCCGGTGGTCGCAAGCGTTCTGTTAAACCAGCCCCAGGTGCCTGTCACCCTGCCGACATTCGATGAAGTTATTGGCCGACCGGGTGTTACGCTCTCAACATACAATGATTACATCCTGTCGCTCATCCAGTCCGGACGGCTTAATGTATTCACGATCCATGCTGAAGTTGAAGGCATTGTCTGCCGGGACTTGTTCGAACGGTTTGTGCAGAAGGCGCGTTCGCTGGGTCACGAGTTCACGCCGTTGGGCGCCCTGCTTGAGAGCACATCCGTTATCCCGGCCGGACGCATGGCGTCGGGAACCATTCCGGGCCGGGACGGCTGGGTGGCCGTGCAGAAGGCGGTGTAATCCCCGAAGCGTATGCATCCGCGATCTTGACACTCCAGCCTGATTTTTGCATACTTTCAGCCATAAACGCGCTTCTGCAGGTCGGTCTCAACGGGTGTGTGCCCCTACCGACCGAAAAGCGGTTTCTTATCAGTTGGGCAATAACCTTATTGCTTATTCGCAGGACTTGACCCCTTGATCCTCCAGAGCACAAAGCAGTGACTTTATGTGCGTTTTCAGAAGAATTGTGTTTTGAAAGGAAGCAGTATAAAAAGCGGGTTGAATTTTGACAAGTTGGTCCCTGCTTCGCCAAGGCTTCGCAGGGCATGTTGGCATATGGCGCCTGAGTGGGCGCTAAAAAACTGTTACCTTGATTTGAACCATGCCTAAATTACAGGAGACTCCCATGAAACTCGCTCGCTGCAGAACGCTCATCCGAATCGCGCTGGCCGTCGTTTTTGCTGAGTCCGTCGTGGCAACCCAAGCCGCAAACTGGTCCGCGACGCCGCTGGCGAAATGGACCGAATCCGTGACGCTGGAAGGCTCCGACACGCTCAACCCGCCCTACGGCAAATGGGAGGAAACCGCCGGAACCTTGACGGCCACGGGGCTCGTGGCCCGCTGGAGCACCATGCTGGCGCCGGGCGACCAGGGCGCCAACCAGAAGGTCAGCATCCGGTTCGCCGTCCAGCAGAGTTCCGGTGCTCCGTTTTCCCTGCCGGGCGGCTGCGTCCGCTGGAGCTTTTACTGGGGTGAAAACAATCCGGGCTGGGACTTCGGAGTGGTGTTGCGGTTCAAGGATGCGCTGAATTTCTACCGCGTGCAGGTTTCGGCCACGCGTGGACAGCTCGCCCTGTGGGATTCGACGGGCGGATTCCTGCAGATCGTTCCGTGCGCGATCAAGACGAACGCGCCGTACACGCTGGAGATCACCGCGCGCGGCGCGCATTTCCAGGCGGTGGTGGACGGCGCGCCGGTGATGGATTACTGGGACCGGACCTTGCCGCACGCGGCGGGTCAAGTGGGGTTGGCGGCGTACCGGAGCACGGTTCGCGTGGAGAGCTTCCAGGTTGAAAAGGTTGCGGCGGATGCCACGCCCATGCCGCCGCACCAGCCGAACTTCCGTTTCGACACCTCCCGTGGGGTGGTTCTTTATGATGGCAATGAACCCATCAGCCTCTTCGGAGTGAAGAACAGCCGCCTTGGCCAGGGTGCGGTGAAGTTGAAGCCCGGCTGGCGGCCCGCGTACTACAGCCCGTTTGGGCCGACGATCAGTTCCAAGTGGATGCCATTGGTGGGCAAACTGCCCGAGGCGCTCAAGGTCGAGGGGGGCGGCGAAACGATCACCTACCGCTTCCAGACGGAGCTGCCCAACCTGACGCATGCCGATCACGTGTGCACGGTGCGCTTCGATGCCGGGCGCGGGGTGTACCGCTATGAATTCCGCGGCAAGCTCGTTTTTCTCGGGGAGGGGAAAAGCCTGAGCGAGTCTTTCGAGTGGCTGGATCCCTTGTGCTACAACAACCGTGAGCCGGGTCCGGAGGTCGTCCATCGTTGGAACTGGGCCGGTCACCGCTGGCATGTTTTCCAAGGCCCCGGCAACGAATGGCTGCGGTATCCGCTGGTGGACTACAACACCTGCAATAACCAGGAGATGAACTGGGGCAAGTTCAGCGATTTCCTTTATCCCGATCCGGCGGTTTGCCCGGCCTTTGAAACCGAGATCGGCTGGCCCCAGCCGAAAGGACGGTATTTCAAGATCGGGCAGTGCACCTGGGGTTACGATTACCATCATGCGGAAGTTGGCTCCAGCATCGATATACCTGCCGGCACGGAGCGTCCGCTGACCATGACCTGGACCGGGCTTCTGCCCGAGGAAGCGAAAAAAATCTACGATCAATCCCGGCCGGCGCCGGATGTGGCCCGGGAAACCGCCCGGCTGGCGGCGTTCGACCCGCGCGGGACCTCGTTTACCCGGACCGGTACGCTCGCGGATTTTCCCGGCACGATGGTGTGGGGCGGCGGCATTGTCGATGAAACGGTGGGCCACACCGATCGCGCGTCGTTTCGTATCGATGGTCCCGGTAACGCGAATGTGTACATGTACCAGTACATCTTCGAACAATACGCCAAGCGCTGGTGGGTGCGGGGCTGGTTCAAGACCAAGGGAGTGCGGGGCCGCGGACTGGAACTGCGGGTGAAATACACGTATCAACCGCAACCGCAGGATCTATTCTACCTGGGCGGCCTGGGCGACAAGGATTGGACCCAATTTTCGTTCATTACCACCGCGCCACATTGCCGGGATTGCACCAGCATGGCGTTCGAGCTGGATGGGCCGGGACAGGTCTGGCTGGACGACGTGGCCTTTTCGGCGCTGAAGGACGACGATAATCCGAAAGTGACCAGCTTCCCGATGCCGCCCGGCCTGGAGCCCAGCAAAGAAATCCTGATTGATCTTCCCATGGCGGAGCAACCGGACAAGGCGGTGTACGACGAAAGCCGCAACGGGCATGCGCTGTTTCTCACCAACGTCACGTGGATGCAGCAAGACGGCCGGGGCTATCTGCATTTCAATGGCACCAATGCCTCTGCCAGGGTGAATTTCACGCCGGTGCTCCAAGGCCTGGATAGACCACCGGAGATTACGGAGAGCGTACTTGCACAATATGGTGTGCCCTTTGAAGGCTACAAGCCGATCTTTCCTCCGAAGCAGTTCACCTACGAATGGTGGGCCCGGCTGGAAAAGCCGGCCAAAGATCCCGGCCTGATGGTGATGTTTCATTCCCGGTTGAATCCGATCTGCGGGTTCAACCATCTCTTTGAAAAGGATGGGGAATGCCGCCTGTCGTATCAGGGCGATATCTTCTGCGGAGCGAAAATCCGGCTGGAGCAGGCGGTCCCCTACAACCAGTGGCTGCACCTGGCGATCACGCATGGCGATGGGAAAGTGGTTCTGTATGTCAACGGCCAGAAAAGCGCCGAGGCGGACTATGATCCGAAAGGTCCTGGGTTCTGGATGAACAAATGGCGGCTGGATTTTGGCCTCTGGATGGGCAAGGAGGGTCGGGGATTTTGCGGCGATCTGGGGCCGTTCCGGTTGTACGTGAAGGCGTTGACAGACGCGGAAGTGGCCGAGCGCTATCGCAGCGGCTGGCCGAGCCGGAAGCCATGAGGCGCGCTATTGACCCGATCTGAGGAACCAGGATTCAGAGCGCCAGGGTTCAGGAAGGATAAGACATGGATGCACAACAAGTTCCGACCTGAACCCCGAACCCTGAACCCTTTCTCATACCTTGTCCCATCTGGCGGCTTCACGCCGGTGGCCCAACTGAAACCTGACACTTGAAACCTGAAACCAACCGGAATCTATGCAACGCAAACTCAAAACACGAAGTCTGATCCGATCCCGGACATTACTGAGTTTACGTTTCTGACTATGTTCTGGCACCTTTTCCCCCATGAAAGCGTTTCTTCAGCTGGTTCCCGCGGGCGCGTGCCCGTACCGCCCGAAAAGCGATTTCTTATCAGTTTGAACAAAGGCAGTAAAAAACCGCAAGGAGTCAATAGAATAGCGGCATGGCGGCATGATGCCGTTCAGATAATGCTTGCTTTTTGTTCAGCTGTGTTCAGTATCGGACGGTAGATATTTGTTAAAGGAGGAATGGATGATGCAGACAACCAAACGATTCCTGATTTCCTGCGTTTCCACGGTATTAGCGTTTCAATGCGTGATGGCTGCCGATCCTGCCGGTTTGCGGGAAGCCCTGACGTTCCATGCCTCGTTCGACGACGGGATCGATGCCGATATAGCCCGGGGAGACAAGCGGGGTTACACCGGCCTGTGTCCAGAGGACATGAAGCCGGGCCTGCTGAATGCCAAGATTGTCATTGCCAAGAATGCCGGCAAGTTTGGAGGCGCGCTCAAATTCACGAAAAAAACGATGCAGCTGGTTTCTTATCTCGCGAAAAACAATATCGACTATCAAGCCAATAATTGGAACGGAACATTTTCTATATGGATGAGCGTTGATCCTGAGAAGGATCTGCATCCGGACGATTGTATCGATCCGCTTCGGATATTGGCGCAGAAAAGTGTCTGTAACGCGACGTTTTTCCTGGATTTTCTCCCCGGCAAACCGGTGCGTCCCTTCCGCTTGGGCGCATTCCCGGATGTCAAGTTGTGGAACCCGAATAGCCGTGACTGGGGGAAAATTCCCGAAAACGAACAGCCGCTTGTCGTTGTCAAGAAACACCCGTTTGGCCGCGGCCGTTGGAACCATGTCGTTATTACGTTTTCGGGTTTCAACGGTGGAGATAAGCCCATTGCCAGGCTCTACCTGGACGGCAAACTACAGGGCGCGATTACGAAGTACAAGCAGATCTTCACATGGGATACAACCAAGTCGGTCATTACACTCGGCGTTAATTATGTCGGCCTGATAGACGACCTGGCCGTTTTCAACCGGGAATTGACCGAGACAGAAGTGCAGGAACTCTTCAAACTTCCCAATGGCATCAAGTCGTTATCGGCAAAGTGATGCGCGGGAAGAACGAGGGGTCTGCCCTTAGAATAAAGAATAAGAACTTGTTCGTAGAAGACATTAAACGGGGGATTGGGTGCAGGTCGTTTTCTGTAAGTGAACCCTTGCCTACATGGTCTCAGGCTGCAATATCAGCCGTCTCAGCGGGGTGTGTAAGCGGCCGTTGCTGGCTATAATCCGTAATTGGTAATGGGGGCCGGTTGCCATAATCTCGGCGTGCCCTCCGGCCTGGTCAACAATCAGGCCGGCGGCGGCCACGTCCCAAAGATAAATCCCGGATTCGAAAAACGCGTCCGCCCGGCCGGCGGCCACCTGGCAGATGTCAAGTGCGGCCGATCCCATGATGCGCAGTTTCTGTGTCTTGCGCGAGAGCCTTTGGAAGAGCGCGATCGAGTGGTTCAGCAGATCGTTGCGCTTATTGAGACCGGTGAGGATCACGGCGTCCTTCAGGCGGTGCGTGGCCGATACGGCGAGCGTCTTGCCGTTGCAGGTCGAGGAGCGTTCGCGATGGGCGGTGTAACACTCTTCCAGCATTGGCGCATACACGGCGCCTGCGGCCGTGCGCCCCCGGACCTGAACGGCGACCGAACAGCACCATAACGGCAGGCCGTGAAAGTAATTGACGGTGCCGTCAATCGGGTCAATGATCCAGAGCACATCAGCCGCGGCCGGCGCCACGGGGGTTTCTTCGCCCAGAATCACGGCGCGCGGAAAGCATTTCCGGATCGTCCGCTCGGCCACGTCCTGGCATTCGCGATCCAGCTTCAGTTTAACGTCGTGGGCAAACGTTTCCGCAATGATGCGCCGGCGATGGTTATGCTTCAAGGCATGCTTTCCGCCGGCGCGCGCGGCTGCTTCCGCGCAGGCGAGCAGGCGGTCAAGGAAGGGCAGGGCAGGGCATTCTGATTTTTTCTTCATCATAGCACCCCGCGCGCTGCATCGGGCACGAAGGGTGGGATGGGGCAATCCAGCGCATCGGCGACAGAGCGCAGGAGTTCGGCTTCGGTCACCGTCGTGCGGCCATCCGCGGCGACGCACGCGACGCAGGCATCCAGGATCGTTTTTTTTATGGCGGGTGACGCCGTATTCAGGATGGTCAGCGCCTGGTCCACGGCGGCCAGTCCGCACGACTCCCTCGGGAGCAGGCGCCGGGGCGAATTCATCCGCGCAGCGCCGGACTGGAAGGCGCGCACCGCCTGGTCCTCTTCCGGCTGGCCGTAGTAAGCCAGGGTGGAGAGCAGGGTGGTGGCCGCCGGCAGAAGGGGGTTGAGATCGTAATACTGGACTACAACCCGGCGCGGCTGGCCGTACTGGCTTGCGAGGCGGCGAACAACCATGCGTTCCAGCATGTATTCGAAGAGCGAGATGGACGCATCGGCCTCAATCAGCGCACGCAGGTTGGCCTGGAAGGTTTCCACTTGTGCGCGCGACAGCGCACGCAGAGCGGTCAGCGCCATATCGGTCAGCGGCAGACGCGCCGCCGCCGGCAGGGACGCAAGCTCAGGCGCCAGTGCCCGCGTCCGCTCGGCGACATCCGCTTCCGCTTTCAAGGTCAGGTGCTGAAATTGGGCGTTGCGGATTGGCTCGTCGGTGCTGATCAGCAGGCCGTAAACCAGGGCGCGGGCACCGACCGGTTCGCGGGCTGCGATTTTAATGGTTTCGGGCAAAGCGTTGAGCAGGGCGGTTATGTAGGCCAGGTTTTCCGCTTGCGGATGGCCGACGCTTCGCAGGGTTTCGTGCGACCGCAGGGGAATGGTCGAGGGACGACTGGCTTCCGCCGCCGTGTCTCGGCGACTTGCGCTTGCCTGGGCGAATCCGGTTGCCGTAGCACGGGCATCATCTGTGACCGCCACGCTCGCCGCATTCACGGCGGCAAAATCGCCGCTGAAGGCGGGATCAATCCGCCGGATGCGTTCGACCAGCGGCGGGTGTGTGGCCATCAGGTTCAGGAACGACTGGCCCAGGCCGTTGGCAAAGAACAGGTGACTGGCCCCCTCGGCGTTAGGGTTCTGGATGCGTGAACCCGCCAGGAATCCGCCAATTTTTTTGAGTGCCCCTGCCAGGCCGTCCGGGTTGCGCGTGAACTGCACGGAAGCGGCATCCGCCAAAAACTCGCGCTGGCGCGAAACAGCGCTCTTGATCAGCTTGCCGAAAAACACACCGATATAGCCGATGGCCATGACGGCCAGCCCCACCAGGATAAAGACAATCGGACTGCCGCCTTTCTTTCGCCCCACACTCGCTGTCCGACCGGTACTGGCGGCGATCCGGAAAATCCAAAAACCGATGATGCCGATGATAAGAATGCCGTTAAGCAGGCCCATGAGCCTTAGATTCAGGCGCATGTCACCGTTGAGAATGTGGCTGAACTCGTGTGCGATCACGCCTTGCAGTTCGTCCCGGGTGAGCTGCGTCAGGCATCCATTGGTGACGCCGATTATGGCGTCCTGCGTCGAGAAACCGGCGGCGAACGCGTTCACGCTGTTTTCATTATTGAGGACGAATACGCGCGGCACCGGTGTGCCGGAAGCCAGGGCGATTTCTTCGACCACGTTCAACAGCCGCCGCTCCTGCAGGTCCGTCGTGGCCTCCGGTACCGGTCGCGCGCCCAGCATGCGCGCCACCGCCTCGCCGCCCTTGGAAAGCGCGATGATTTTATAGAGTGTGCCCAGGCTGATGATGCCGATTATAATGGTCGCCACCCACATCAGCAGATCGGCACGCCACCAGTTCCGCGCGATGGCCACCGCCGAGCCGGCGGCATCGGGTGGCGGTGCAGGCAGGAAAACGTAAGCAAATACGGCGTAGATGGCGGCGATAATCAGGACGACGGCCAGGAAGAAATAAGCCACCAGCAGGGTGGTTTTGCGCCGGGCTCTTTCCTGATGCTCAAAGAAATCCATGGCTTACGAAAAAGCCACTTTGGGGGCTTCGCGCTCCTGGGCCGCAGTGATTTCGAACAACTGGGCCAGCGTGAAGCCGAACAGATTGGCCACGACCACGGCCGGGAAGGTTTCGCGGGCAATGTTATAACTCATGACGACGTCGTTATAGGCCTGCCGCGCAAACGACACCTTGTTCTCGGTGGAGGTCAGTTCCTCCATCAGTTGGGCCATGGTTTGGTTGGCCTTAAGGTCGGGATAGGCCTCGACCACGGCAAACAGGCGTCCGAGCGCGCCGGTCAGGGTGGCTTCCGCGCCCATCAGGCCCTGGATGGCGACGGCGTCGGCCGGGTTGGCCGCCGCTTTTTGCACAGCCGCCGAAGCCTGGTTGCGGGCCGAGGTAACAGCCTCCAGCGTCCCGCGCTCGTGCTTGATGTAGCCCTTGGCCGTTTCCACCAGATTCGGGATCAGATCATAGCGGCGTTTGAGCTGGACATCAATCTGGGCGAACGCGTTTTTGAACCGGTTGCGCAGGCTGATGAGCCGGTTGTAAATACCGACGGCATACAAAAGTACGATGACGACGATGACTAATGTGATGATGACAGCAATAAACATGATGTGTGCTCCTTTTTGATGTGTTTACGAATTAATTTGAATATATACCATCCTTTCGCCGGTGCGGCAATAACAAACTATAACCGCGCCACCGCCCGGGCTAAAAATAACATAAAAAACCTGTTGACACATATTTGGTTTTTGTTAAATTACTTGTTCGTTTGGCATAACTTTGCGTTTAATAAGCATTAGCGCGCTTGCGGGCATGTAAAACCGGGGCGTTTTGTTAACCTCATAACCTGATTCAAATCATGAGGGAATGAGGGAAGGGGTTTTATTGCGTTTTTTTGTTTGGGCTCGCGGGGAGCGAAATGTTGGCCCACGTAGCTCAGTTGGAAGAGCACGTCCTTGGTAAGGATGAGGTCAACGGTTCGATTCCGTTCGTGGGCTCTGGACGGCGGTAAAAAAAAGGCATGGCAAATTGAAGGAGGCGCACAATGGCAAAAGAAAAATTTGAACGCACGAAACCGCATGTCAACGTCGGTACCATCGGGCATGTGGACCATGGCAAGACGACCCTGACGGCCGCCATTACCAAGGTGCAGTCCCTGAAGGGGCTGAGCAACTACATTTCGTACGACCAGGTGGCGAAAGCCTCCGAATCGCAGGGGCGCCGCGATCAGACCAAGATCCTGACGATTGCGACCTCCCATGTGGAATACCAGTCCGAGAAGCGCCACTATGCCCATGTGGACTGTCCCGGCCATGCCGACTATGTAAAGAACATGGTCACCGGCGCCGCCCAGATGGATGGCGCGATCGTAGTGGTGAGCGCTTCGGACGGACCCATGCCGCAGACGCGCGAGCATATCCTGCTGGCCCGTCAGGTGGGCGTGCCTTCCATCGTTGTGTTTCTGAACAAGGTGGATATGGTGGACGATCCGGAATTACTGGACCTGGTTGAACTGGAAATCCGCGATCTGCTCACCAAGTACCAGTTCCCCGGCGACAAGACGCCGATTATCCGCGGCTGTGCGCTGAAAGCCATAAATGTGACCAAGCCGGACGATGCGGATGCCAAGTGCATCCAGGAGCTGATGGAAGCCTTGGACAATTACATTCCGGAACCGACCCGCATCACGGACCAGGCGTTCCTGATGCCGATCGAAGACGTGTTCTCCATTGAGGGCCGCGGCACGGTGGTAACCGGCCGTATTGAGCGCGGCATCATCAAGGTTGGCGACGAAATCGAAATCGTCGGCCTCAAAGACACGCAGAAGACCGTCGTCACGGGCGTGGAAATGTTCCGCAAGTTGTTGGATGAGGGGCGCGCCGGCGACAATGTCGGCTGTCTGTTGCGGGGCACCAAGAAAGAAGAGGTCCAGCGCGGCCAGGTGCTGGCCAAGCCGGGTTCGATCAAGCCGCATGCTCATTTCAAGGGGCAGATGTACGTTCTGAGCAAGGAAGAAGGTGGTCGGCATACATCGTTCTTCAACGGGTATCGGCCGCAGTTTTATTTCCGCACCACG
>JAHIMN010000060.1 GCA_018896395.1 Verrucomicrobiota bacterium
GGCGTGAAAAATGGGAATCCAGATATTTATTCTGATTCTGGATTCCCGCTTCCGCGGGAATGACAACCGATCTTCTCATCAGTGTAACCCGCCTGCAACGCTGTAGCACTGCGGGCAGGTCCGTGATATCCGTGGCAAAAAATGTCTTTGGATATGCCACCTGAGCAGTTATAAAGGATCTATTCGAATATGCAAACCACAATGAGTCCGCATGAAAGATACCAAGCGTTCATGCGTTTCGAGTCGGTAGACCGTTGCCCGTTATTGGAATGGAGGCCATGGCAGGCGACCCTGGCCCGATGGAAAAGAGAAACAGGACTGGATGATTCTGCGCTTCTGCAGATTTACCAGGAATGTGACCCGGAACACAGCACGGGGGTGGATTTCAGCATGATGCCTCCTTTCGGAGAACGGGTGGTTGGCGAAGATGAGGAGACTATTACCAAAACCGACCGCATGGGATTGACCTATCGCGAATTCAAAGCCAACCCGGAAACCTCGATGCCCGAGTTTATCGGTTTTCCGATCAAAAGCCCGAACGACTGGAGGGACATCAAGCGGCGGTTTGATCCATCGTCGCCGGGTCGGTATCCCCGGGACTGGGAACAACTGGTCCAGAAATGGAGAAAGGAAAAACCGATCCTGCGGCTGTATGGATTCGTTGCCAACTATTACGGAGGACCAAGCCTTTATGGCTTCGTCAGGATGCTCCTCGGCGATGAGCAGGTTCTCTATGCGTTTCATGACCATCCGGCAATGGTTCACGACATGATGGAAACGGCCACTGAATTCTCGATAACGATGATCCAAAAGGCGCTGAAAGAAGCGCCGGTGACGGTGGTCCAGTTCTGGGAAGACATGTGCTATCGCGGAGGGCCCTTGATTTCTCCGTCCATGTTTCGCGAGTTCATGTTGCCGCGATACAAGCGCATCACAGAGGTCATTCGCGGGCTGGGCGCCGACATCATCTTCGTGGATAGCGATGGCAAAGTGGAGGAGTTGATCCTTCTGTGGCTGGAGGCCGGGATCAACGGCGTCTTTCCCATGGAACAGGCGGCGGGCAATGATATTCACGCGTATCGCAGGAAGTACGGCAAGAACCTGTTGATGACCGGCGGAATAGACAAGCGCGTGCTCGCGCAGGACCAGGCGGCCATTGACCGGGAACTGGAGACCAAAGTGCCGTTGGCCTCACAAGGGGGCTACATCCCCATGCTGGACCACAGCATTCCCCCGGACGTTCCGTATGCGAATTTCCTGTACTACTGGGAGAAAAAGAAAAAGATAATGGGGGCATGATCCGGCACTGGTCGTCCGGAATCCGCATAGTCAGGCGAGGAGAACCACACCATGTCCGTCATGACCGTTCTGGGGCCCATGCCCGCCAGATCTCTGGGAATTACTCTGGCGCATGAGCATCTGCTGATCGACCTGCGGAACCAATTCAGCGAATTCACTGATCCGGAAAGGCGGCGCATCAGTCGTCAAAAGCTTTGCCTGGCCAATTCCGGGATTGTCCGGCGCAACCCGTATGCCATCAAAGACAATCTGGTGCTGGATAATCTGTCCCTCGCCGCGAAGGAATTGATGGAATTCAAGCGAGCGGGCGGAGGAACGGTGGTTGACTGTACGAGTATGGGGATTGGGCGGTCTCCCACATGTCTCCGCGAACTGTCCCGGCGAACCGGCCTCAATATCGTGGCCGGTTGCGGCTACTACACGCAAGACACCCATCCGGCGGCGCTCAGGTATTGGACAGCGGAAAGACTGGCCGATGAAATGGTCCGCGACCTCACCCAAGGGATCGGCCGGACAGGTATCCGGGCAGGGGTCATCGGGGAGATTGGGACAAGCAGTCCGATTCATCCTGATGAAAGGAAAGTTTTACTGGCGGCCGCAAAGGCTTTTCGGCAGACGGACGCCGGCCTGTACGTTCATACCTATCCGTGGGGCCAAACCGGACTGGAGATAACGAAGCTACTGATACGCGAAGGCGTGGACCCGGCCAAAATCGTCATCGGCCACATTGATGTGGACATCAATGAAAGATATATCCGCCAATTGCTCAAACGCGGCGTTTGCGTCGAGTTCGACAACTTCGGCAAAGAGTTCTATATAGATGCAGCGGATCGTGAAGGATTCTGTGGCGGCGTTTTTGCGCGTGACATCGAGCGCGTTCGCGCCATTTGCGGACTGCTGGAATCGGGATATAAACGGCAACTTCTCATCAGCACGGATATTTGTCTGAAATGCCTCTTGCGTCGCTACGGCGGATGGGGTTATGGCCACATCCCGGAACACATTGTGCCGATGTTGCGGGATGAGGGTGTCCCGCTGAAGGTGATTCGCGTTCTGCTCGGCGAGAACCCGCGACGCCTGTTGGATAGCCGAGCAGTTTGACGGCACGCAGCGCATCATTGCGTAAGACAAAGAAAAAACGTAACTGCTCAGGTGGCATATCCAAAGACATTTTTGCCACGGATATCACGGACCTGCCCGCAGTGCTACAGCGTTGCAGGCGGGTTACACTGATGAGAAGATCGGTTGTCATTCCCGCGGAAGCGGGAATCCAGAATCAGAATAAATATCTGGATTCCCATTTTTCACGCC
>JAHIMN010000308.1 GCA_018896395.1 Verrucomicrobiota bacterium
TAGACTCCGGCACCGGCTTTGCGGTTGGTTTATCCGTCGGTTTCGCGGGTGCTTTCGGCACCGACTTCTCGGGCGGTTTGGGCGGTCCATCCGCCGGAGGGGGTGGAACTGAAGCCAGATGTGCCGGCGCGGCGGCGGTCGCTTTCGGAAATTGGCTGCGGATCAGTTGCGTTGCTGCGTCGTTGATGGAACTGGAAGGGCTCTTTACGGCGATGCCGGCTGATGCCAGTTTGGCCATCAGCTCCTTGTTGGAAACATTCAATTCGCGGGCTAAATCGTAAACGCGCATAATGCCTTAATCGTCGGTTTTAGGTTGCGGCTCCGGGATTTGCGCCACGGCGTCGGCGGCCGTCTCTTTAATAGCGCCCACGGTGGCTTCGTCTAATCCGGTGGTCTCAATCAGGTCGCTGATATCGGCGTCTACAATGCCTTCCAGGGTCAGGAAACCCGCATGCACCAGTTTCTCCGCGGTGCTGCGGTCCACGCCCTGAAGATGCGTCAACTCTTCGATGGCCATGGCCACTTTTTCCTCAAAGCTGACATCGTCCTTGTCCTTCTGAATATCAATTTTCCAACCCAGGAGCTTGGATGTTAGCCTGGCATTCTGACCCCGTTTGCCGATGGCCAGCGATAGCTGGTCGGCATCCACAATGACGGTGATCTTGGCGGTGGTCTCATCCACTACCACCTTGTTCAGTTTGGCCGGGTTGAGCGCGTTGGTTGCGTAAGTCTTGATGTCCTGGCTCCAGCGCACAATATCAATCTTTTCCCCCAGTAATTCCCGGACAATGTTCTTGACCCGCATGCCTTTCATGCCGACACAGGCGCCGACCGGGTCCACTTTTTCGTCATGGCTGAAGACGGCAATCTTCGTGCGGTAGCCCGCCTCGCGGGCAATGCCCTTGATTTCCACCGTGTTGTCGGCGATTTCGGAAATTTCCAGCGCAAACAGGCGCTTCACAAAATCCGAATGACTGCGGGACAGTACGATATGGTGCCCGCTGACGTGGTCCTGGACGCTGAGCACATAGGCGCGCAGGCGGTCACCGATCTGATATTCCTCCGTGGGCACCCGTTCCCGTAGCGGCATGATCGCTTCCACGCGGCCCAGGTCAATGATCACGTCGCCCCGTTCCACGCGAACGATCGAGCCGCTGACGATGTCCCCCAACCGGTCCTTATATTCCTTGACGACAATTTCCTTTTCCGCCTGGCGGATACGTTGAATAATGGCCTGCTTGGCGGTCTGGGCCGCAATCCGGCCGAAGTCCTTGGCGGTTATTTCCGTTTCCACCAAGTCCCCCAGTTGGACATCCGGCTTGATCCGGCGGGCATCGGCCAACGCTATCTGATTGTTCTTGGAGATGACATGCTCGACCACCGTGACCTTGTTATAGGCCTTGATGCTCAGGGTCTTGCGGTCGATTTCCACGCGCAGATCCCGCGCCGGTCCCACGCTCTTTTTCGAGGCTGAAATCAACGCCGCCTCGACCATCTGGATCAGAAAGTCGCGGTCAATGCCGCGCTCTTTTTCCATGTTTTCGATGACGGCCAAAAGTTCATTACTGCTCATGACTTATCCTGTTCTGTCAACGCATTCCACATCCCAAACACATAAAGTCGCAAAATATCAACTAATGCTTACAAAGTCAAGGTGTTTCTCCGCGATCATTCTCCGTGAGTAATGGGTCAGTTACGTGGGGGCGGGAAACAATGGCCTCAGCAAGCTGAGGCCCTACTGTTGCCGTCGTAGGGCGCGACCTTGTGTCGCGCCATTTCGGCAAATACCCACGTAACTGAGGGGTTACCTCCGTGAGGCAAAAATGCTTGACGAGGGCCGCTTGGAAACCTATAGTGCCAATTCGTCAACGTATTGCTGATCCCGCCTTCGGCGGGACAAGTTTTGGACTCGCCTGGGCGAAGCGCTCCGGCGGAGCCTGGTTGCTGATTGCGGATTTTTAAATCAGAAATCAAAAATAGAATTAACCATTGTCCGCAGGATGGAGTGTGACTATTATGGGTACGCATACAGAAGAAACCCGGAAGAAAACCGCGCCACCGCCTGTATCCACCGGGCTCGTGTTTGAACTGGAAAAACGGGCTATGCCCGGTCAGCGTCTCCTGTTTGAGGCCTGCCAGAAAGTCCTCAAGGACAAGCAGGTCGCCCTGACCCCCGTGTTGTGGTCGCGGTTTGGCCTGGCGACTCCGCTGGCGCAGGGACTGGGTCGTTTGCTCGCAACGTTGGACAAGAAATCACTGGCGGCGGATAAGCTGGCGCGCGCGATTCAAGATATGTTTTTCCGCGAGATTGCCCGGCCTACGGTTAAATTAAATGCCGCTCTAAATGCCCTGTTGACGGAAGCGGCCAAGCTCAATATCAAAATCGGGGCTTTGTCGTTCCTGCCCGACGAGCAGGCCCAGGCCTTGCTCGTCCATCTCGGTCTCCAGGAACGGGTCTGCCTGCGCGTCATGCAGAAAGACCCCGTGATCGTGCCAACCCCGGACTGCTGGCTTATGACCTGCAAGGCCATCGGCGTTCCCGCGTGTCGGTGTGTGGCCGTGGTCGAAAGCGCTGTGGCCTGCAATGCGGCGCTTGAAGCCGGCCTGCGGTGTGTCGTGGCTCCCGACGAATTTACCGCCTACCAGGACTTCGGCGGCGCCGACCTGGTGGTCGAGGACCTGAAGGATCTGCATGCCAAGGATTTGCAGGCGCTCCTGCATGCATGTACCTTCCGGTAATCAGGGAGTCGCTTGCAAAAGTTCGCTTTTGCAAGCAGAATACAGAAGTCAGAAGTCAGGATTAAGAATTTTTTCGCTTGATAACGTGATTGTGGTCAAGGATTTGAATTTATTCTGAATTCCTGCCTGCCCGCCCGCAACGCTGTCGCGTAGCGACTGCGGGCAGGCAATGTTGCGCACCCGCCTGCATCGTCTGTGGCGAAGCCACTGCGGGCAGGTAGCGTTGCCGGCGGGCAGTCTTCTGAATCCTGAATTCCGGCAAAACGCGAGTTTTGCAATTGATTCTAGGACAAGAGGTTTCCATGCAGACCCAGCTTGAGCTCGCGCGTGTTGGCAAGGTGACGCCCGCCATGCAGGCTGTAGCCCAGGCTGAGCGGGTATCCGTCGAGCAGGTGGTGGCGGAACTCGCCGCCGGCCGCGCCGTCCTGCCGGCGAATCCTGCGCATACGCGTTTGGTCCCCCAGATTGTAGGTCGCCTATTCCGCACCAAGGTCAATGCCAACATCGGTCGTTCCGCCGCACGCTCTGATGACAAGACCGAATTGGCCAAGCTGAAAACGGCCCTGGCCGCGGGCGCCGATTGCGTCATGGACTTGAGCGTTGGGATGGCCCTAGCGTCTTTGCGGAAAGCCATGCTGGTGCAATGCCCGGCGCCTTTCGGCACGGTGCCGATCTATGAAGCGGTCTCCCGGACGGGCGGGGCGATTGAAGCTTTCGATCCCGACGTTCTGCTCGAGGTCATCGCCGAGCAGGCCGCGCAGGGCGTGGATTTCATGACCCTGCATGCCGGTCTTCTCAAGGCGCATGTGCCCCTGGCCATGAAGCGCCTGGCGGGCATCGTCAGCCGGGGCGGCGCGATTCTGGCATCCTGGATGGTGGAGCGGGGCCAGGAAAATCCGCTCTATACCCGTTGGGACGAGGTGCTCGATATCTGCCGGGCGCACGATGTTACGGTCTCGCTGGGCGACGGTCTGCGACCAGGCTGCCAGGCAGACGCGAGCGATGCCGCCCAGTTTGCGGAACTTGATACCCTGGGCGAGCTCGTTGAGCGCTGTCGCCGGCGGGGCGTGCAGGTCATGGTGGAAGGGCCGGGCCATGTGCCCTTCGGCCAGATTCAAATGAACGTCGAGCGCGAAATCCGCGTATGCGCCGGCGCCCCCTTTTACGTGCTTGGGCCGGTTGTGACTGATGTGGCCCCCGGCTATGATCACATCACCTCCTGCATTGGCGCGACGGCGGCGGCCTATTATGGCGCGTCGCTCCTCTGTTACGTAACCCCGGCGGAACACCTGGGATTGCCGACGGGAGCCGAGGTCCGGGAGGGTTTGGTGGCCTACCGGATTGCGGCGCACGCCGCCGACGTGGCCCGTAATCTGCCCGGCGCCCGCGACTGGGATGATGCCATGACGCGCGCCCGGACCCGGTTTGATTGGAATTGTCAGTTCAACCTGGCGCTGGATGGCCAACACGCGCGGGAGCGTTTTCGCGAGACCTCTCCCGTGCTGGCGGAGGCGAAGGATCATTGCACCATGTGCGGCGCCGATTTCTGCGCCATGCGCATCTCGCGCAAACTGGCCGACACGTTAAATGCAGAATGCAAAATGAAGAATGCAGAATGAAGAATGTTCAGAGGGTGGACGACAGCCCCTTTTTTGCTCGAGCGCTTTGGAGAGTAAACGCCAGAAATCAGGAAATTAACGAAGAACAAAGAACTAAGAA
>JAHIMN010000307.1 GCA_018896395.1 Verrucomicrobiota bacterium
CGTTGGGTTAAAAGGAAAAGTGGTGCAAGAAATAACTTGCACGCTGTGTTTATTGACAAAATATGACAGTAACGCTGATGTTCGTGCAAAATTAAGGTAATAATCATCATGACGCTCAACGCTCGACACTTTACGCTCAACAAGCTTCATGGCTTGCAGACCCGCACCCCGGATGGTATGGTTTCACGTTATGACGACAACACCAATGGCTATCGCGGTGCTGGGTTCAGGACGTGGCACTAATTTTAAGGCTCTGGCCGAGGCCATCAACGATGGCCGGCTGGATGCCCGAATTGTCTGTGTGCTCTCCAATGTCGAGAACGCCTTTATCCTTGAGCGGGCCCGGCAGATGCGTATCCCGGCCGAATATATAGACCCGGCCCCTTTCCGGACCAAGCTGGACGGGACGGCCGAACAACAGGCCATTAATCGATTGCGCCATTATGGCGCCGAGCTGATCGCGCTGGCCGGATTCATGCTGATCATTAAACCGCGTCTGCTGAAGGCGTTCGCGGGGCGGATCGTGAACATTCACCCGTCGCTCCTGCCGTCCTTTCCTGGTCTGGAAGCCTGGAAGCAGGCGCTGGCCTATGGCGTCAAAGTTGCCGGCTGTACGGTGCATTATGTGGATGCCGGCACGGATACAGGCCCGATTATTCTCCAGCGGCCCGTGTCCGTGCTGGAGGGGGACACCGCGGAATCCCTCCACGCACGCATCCAGGAGCACGAACACCTCGCCTACCCCGCCGCGATCCGGCAGGTCATCGCAGTAATCCGCGGACAATCCCCGCACTGATCACTTTCGGTATGGACAAGGCGTTTACGCGCGATATAATAAGTGCAATTTTAAACGGCTCATTAATGAACGGAATAATATAATGAACAAATTAATCTTGGGTTTACCCAAAGGCAGTCTGCAGGAAGCTACCTTTCTGCTCATGAAAAAAGCCGGGTTCGCGGTCACGGTCGGCACACGTTCCTATATTCCCAGCGTGGATGACCCGACCCTTGAGGCACGGCTCATCCGCGCGCAGGAAATCAGCCGCTATGTCGAACACGGGCTCCTGGATGCCGGGATCACGGGCTATGACTGGATCATGGAAAATGATTCCAAGGTCGTTGAAATCGCCGACCTGATCTACGCCAAGCAGGGGTTGCGCCCCGTGCGCTGGGTCGTGGCCGTTCCAAACGATTCCCCCATTCGCACGGTATCGGACCTGCAGGGCAAACGGATTGCCACCGAAGCCGTTGGCCTGACGCGCCGTTTCCTGAAAAGCCGGGGCGTGCGCGCAGACATCGAATTTTCCTGGGGTGCCACGGAAGTCAAGGCGCCCGAACTGGTGGACGCCATTGTGGAATTGACCGAAACCGGCTCGTCGTTGAGGGCCAACAATTTGCGGATCATCGCAACCGTACTGGAATCCACGACCAAATTTATCGCCAATCAGGCGGCCTGGAAAAACACGTGGAAGCGGGGGAAAATCGAGCAGATCGCCATGCTGTTGAAGGGCGCCCTGATGGCGGAGACGCGCGTGCTCTTAAAGATGAATGCGCGGCGTAAAGCCGTCCGGGCAATCGTCAAGGTTCTGCCGGCCCTGCACGCGCCCACCATTAATCAACTCAGCGTAACGGGGTGGATCGCGATTGAATCGGTGGTTGAGGAAAAAATCGTGCGGGAAATTATGCCCCGCCTGAAGGCTGCCGGCGCGGAAGGGATTATCGAAATTCCACTTAACAAAATCATTGCGTAATAAAAGAGTTATTGTAACTACTCACCACTGATTACACGGATGGCACGGATAGTGCCGGACAGGCTTAAAGTCACCATCAGTGTTATCCGTGATATCCGTGGTAAAAAAATCCGTCGGTTACGTTCGCGTGAAAAAAGAAAGGAAGGACCCATGGGCTCACTGAAAAAATGGCGCGCCAAGAAAATGTCCAAACACAAACGCCGTAAGCGGTTGAAAGCCAATCGCCATAAAAACATCAACAAATAAGATCTGCCGCCGGGTCTCGGATTGTCCGTCGTCCCGCGCAACGCGGGATAAATCTGTCGCTTGCCACGCGTCCCGCGTGGTCCGTCGTCTGTTGTCCGTCCTTCTGGAAGCAGGGTTTTGCTTTTTTTCGGGTTGTCCGTTGTCCGTCGTCTGTCGTCTGTCGTCTGTCCTCCTGGGAGCAGGGCTTTGCTGTTTTTCAGGTTGTCAGAGCCCCAACGCCCGGGGTTCCGGCAATTCCACAGCGGTTACGCGCGTCATCCTTCCGGCAGACTTGACACTAAGTCCAGACCATGCGGCCATGGCAGAGGCCCTGGCTCATTTCAGCATGGGGATTCTCCGGGAAGGACTGGCGGATGGGTCGGCCTTGGCCAGTTACCGTCGCGCGCTGGAGGAGAAGCCGGATTACGATGCCCTTTATGTGCGCGCCGCGGTCCTTTATATCAAGCAGGGACAGAACGATAAAGCCATTGCGCTCATGGAGGATGCCTGCCGGCACAACCCCCGCTCGGTGGAAGCTTGTCTTTACCTGGCCCAGGTTTATCAGGCGCTAAACCAGTCGGCGGAGGCCATCAAGGCGGCCCAGCGCGCCATACGCATTGAACCCGCCAATGCCAAGGGCTATATCCAGTTGGCTTATCTTTATCTCGCGGCGCGCGACGAAGAGAAAGCGCGCGCTACGCTGGAAAAAGCACGTAACAAAGCCACCGACAAGCTTCCCGTGCTTCGGTTGATGGGCGACCTGTATGCGCAGAAGATCGTGGACGCGCTGGTTATCCCATCCCCTGATGCGGCCAAGGCCATCGCCTGTTACGAGGAGGCCGCCACCCTTCCGCCGGACGACGCCTCCCTGCAGTATCAGGAACGCCTGGGCGA
>JAHIMN010000061.1 GCA_018896395.1 Verrucomicrobiota bacterium
CGTGGTGAATCCCCTCTTGCTTTAGTAAATTCTTGTTTCTTATGCTTGTCCCAAAATCTCGGCGCAGACGGCTTCCGCCTGGCCAATAGTTGCGGCGATGTCCTGCGGGTTTCCGCAGGTTCCGGCGATAAACACGTTTTCCCGGTGCGTCTGCGGCAAGCCGGCCACGCCCTTGATCCCCAGAAAACCCTGTTCGTTCACCGCCAGCCGCAGGTTATCGGCCAGAGCCCGCGCCGCCGGCGCGGGGCGGATGCCAATGGAAAGAACGACCAGGTCGAACTCCGCCGTCGTGACGGCGCCTTTTTCCTGCTCTTCATACGCAATGACGACCGCGCTCTCATTCCCTGCCGTGATATCCACCGGGCGCGCGCGTACAAAGGTCATAGTTTTCTGGCAGGCCGCATAAAATGATTGGAAGTCTTTGCCGAAATTCTGGATATCCATGTAAAACACGGTGACCGCCGTCTCGGGGATATCATGCTGCATGCGCCGCGCAATGCGAAGCGCATAGGAGCAACAGACTGTCGAACAATAGTTGGTGTCTTCCGGCCGGCGATGGGCATGCTCACTGCGCGACCCGACGCACTGGATAAACGCCACGCGACGGGGCGCGCTCCCGTCGGACAAGCGGGTGATGCGGTGCTGGTCGGCCAATTGACGTTCAGCGTCCAACCCGGAGATGACATTGGGAATTACGCCATAACCGAAAGTGCCCATCTGCCCGGGATTAAAGGGCTCATGGCCCGTGGCCACTATAACGGCATCCACATCCAGTTCCTGGGTTTGCTCCTGCTCTTTCCAATCAATCGCCTTTACCGGGCAGGCCTTTGCGCACAGGTTGCAAGACTTGCCAAGGGTGCGGCGGCATAGCGGTAAGTCCAGGACCGGTACGCCGCCATACAGAGCCGGGTTCTTTATGGAAATGCAATGCTCCGGGCAAACAGCCACGCAGATGCCACAGCCAATGCACCGCTCACGGCAGAGGAAATTGGGAGCAGTTCGCAGCGTAGCGCGATAGGCAGAGCCGTTGTTTCCCGGCGCCAGCGCCACCAGTTCGGAGCGGGTATTGAGGCACACGCGCGGAGCGCGCAGGGCGGCTTTGAGACGATCCGTGGCCACGCAAACGTGACACCGCAGGCAGACATCGGCGGCTTTACAGCCCATGGTCACCGCATGGCCGCCAATAACCGGCTCTTTTTCCACCCACTGCACGTCGAGTCCGGCGCGTCCCAGGCGCTCCGCGGCCGTTGCCCCGGCAATGCCGCCGCCGAGCACCAGCACGCGCCGAATAGGTTTGTTGGATTTAGTCGTCATGACGTCCAAGGATTCTTTTTGCACTACGGACATTAGCATCCCACAGGATGCTCAGACCGTAGGCTGAGGATCGTAGACTGTAGGAAAACGAACACTATTCAGGCCGATTGCCAAAATAACAGTTCCGGTTTTGTGTATCTGTATTTTGCCCGTTTGAACCTACGGCCTACAGTCTTCAGTCTACAGCCCTTGGCGGTCCTATGGGACGCCAGTGCACTACTGACACACAAATCCGTTAACAATAACAAAAGCGCTTTGAAGGTCAAGTGCAGGAAACGCAAAAAAGTAATGCCTCAGTCTTGGGGTGTTCTGTAGCCGCCCCACTCCGCCGGGGCGTCTTTGTGGTGTTCTGTACCCCCCCCTTATAACTAACGTGGGCTTTGCCCACAACCCAAAAAATCAACCGCTAATGGACACTAATAAACGCTAATGAAGCAGAATAATAATGATTTTAAAATAGCAAAACTTCCCCGTCTCTGCCGATATTCGCGTCTATTTGCGTTCATTCGCGGTTAAAATTCTTGTTTTTTATAGCGGTTTTTGGTGGTTAAGGTACTGACCGGTTACCAGAACGGCCATAATGAGAATTACTGCGGGGAGTCTGATATCCGCTCGATTGCGCTTGCATTGCCTCGGCCACCGTTGTATGCTCACAGCACAGCAGACTGGATAAAACGCTATTCTATTCGTTCTGCTGATTATCAAATTGACAATGTCCTTTGGCATTGGTAGTATTCAATTATGAATACGGTTCAAGAAATCCAAAGTGAAGCCATGGCATTGTCGGCCAGCGAGCGCGCGAGCCTTGCGCACGATCTGATCCTGAGTCTCGATGACCCTGCACATTTCGAACTTGGTCCCGATCAGGAGCGAGAGATTCAACGTCGTGTCCAGATGGTGCGCGAAGGGACGGCTACAAGCCGTCCCGCCGAGGACATCTTCGCCGACATCAAGACCAAGTACAAATGATACCCGCTACCATTCTGCACGAGGCCGAGGTCGAGATGTGGGATGCCGTTGCGTATTACGAGAACCAATCTTCTGGGCTCGGCTTGGATTTCGAAGCGGAAGTGGAACGCTCGGTTGACACAGTCAAACGTTTCCCGGAGCGCTGGCCTCTTCGCGAAGACGGTACACGAAGATACCTCACGCATTGTTTTCCTTATCTGGTCGTCTACATGTATCTCCGCAAGCGCATTTGGATCATTGCCATTGCCCACTGCAAGCGCAGGCCTGGATACTGGAGAAACAGAATCAAGACAGCAGAACAATAGGATCCAAGCGTTCGGATAGGAGATGAAATGATCAAAATGACATTGGCAACTATTATGGTCCTTCCGGGTTTAGCGTGTGATTATTTATTGACGAAAAACAACTCCTCTGCTTGATAAAGCGAATTTGAGGCAAGCAATTTGGACAGGATTAACAGGATTTACAGGATTTCCCGCCATAGGCGGGTCTGCCTATGGTACGATCTGATGAAACCCGATGTCCTCTTATCAAATTCATCCGGTCTTCTTCTTTTTCCATCAACCCGCCTGCAACGCTGTAGCACTGCGGGCAGGTCCTGTTAATCTTGTAAATCCTGTCAAAACATCCAATTGCACTGATTTCCGGGCTACCTGGGCAGTTACAATGCAGCTACCCGGCGCGGCCACTTATCAGGATTATCACGGTGTACGAACCCGATCCAGAGCTTTGGATTGACTTGAGAGTGCGAAAGACAGATTAGCGAGGTGACATGATGAAAGAAACGATGATTGAAACTAAAGTAACCTACACGCTGGAGCGTGACGGAACATTCTTCCTGATCGAGCATGTGCCAGCACGTGTGTGCCGGGAGACTGGAGAGCAAATACTTCGCCCCGGAAACCGTGGAGCATATTCAATCGGTAATCAATAGCCGTGAGAAGCCCGTGAAGCTCATCGAGACTCCCGTGTACGAGTACGCATAATAAATGCCCAATCGGGTCGCCGAAGCACAGGGTCTGCCTCAGTCTTTGGATATTCTGTAGCCGCCCCACTCCGCTGGGGCGTCTTTTCGCGACAACGTAGGGCGCGACCACGCCTCTGGCGTGGTAAACCTCGTGCCAGCCACGCGAAACGCGTGGTCGCGCCATTTTACCCCCTGTAACTGAAGGATGAGGGATTACGATTTCGATTGCATCGCCTCGGCCACCGTTGTATACTCGCGGCATACTGGATAAAACGCTATTCTTCGTTCGCCGGCCAGCCATGCGCCTATTTGACCTTAACATTGAGACCGTTCTTGAGCACTGGGATGTTGAACACGGACTCCGTGAGATCATTGCCAATGCCCTTGATGAATGTACACTGAGCGGCACAGCGCCGATCAACATCGCCAAAGACGACCGGGGATGCTGGCATATCCGTGACTATGGACGCGGCATCAGGATCGAGCACTTCACACTCAACGAGAATTTAGAGAAAATTGGTGCAGACGGTGTCATCGGCAAGTTCGGCGTCGGTCTTAAAGACGCCCTTGCGGCCCTTGATCGCCATCACGCCAAGGTCTCCATCTGGTCCCAACACGGTGTCTTCACTCTGACCAAAGCGGCCAAGCACGACTTCGACGGGATCACAACGCTTCACATCTCGCATGAACCCGGAGACCAAACGATCCGGGGTACGGACATCGTTCTCACCGGCGTGCCTGACACCGCCATCGAAAAAGCAAAGGAAATGTTCCTGTGCTTCCGGGAACACCGCGTTCTGGATACCACATCATTCGGCGAAGTCCTTACGGCCCTACCTGCAGGGGCTGAGGTGTTCATCAACGGTGTATGGGCCAACGCCGAGCCCACTTTTTTGTTCTCCTACAATGTCACCAGTCTCACCGATTCCATGCGGAAGGCTCTCAATCGAGAGCGGGTCAACGTCGGCAGGTCCGTCTACGCGGACCGCCTTCGCCAGATTCTTAAGTTCTCGAATGCGGCTGATGTCCTACAGTCTCTCGCGTCAACGTATGCACGCAGGGACGAAGGCGAACTCCCAGAGGAACTTAGCTGGATTGACGTTGCACACAAAGCGTTAAATGAACTCGCGAAATCGCAGAAGGTTGTTGTCATTTCGCAGTCAGAGATTAAGGATCATCCCGAACATGTTGAGGACATCAAGCGGGACGGTCGCCAGATCGTTTTGTTGACCGACCGTGAGAAGCAGCGTGCAGACCAACAGGCTGAACAAGGCAAAGCTCCCTTTCACACGCTTCGCACATGGATACAGTCTGTCAACGACAGCTTCCAGTACCGGTTCGTGGATGAGAACCATTTCACGGAAAATGAGGGTAAAATCTGGCGCAAGGCAGATCAGATTCTTGGGTTGGTCGGTCTCCGCCCAAACGCGATTCCGCGTATTCTCGTTTCCGAAACTATGTGTACATCGGAAGATGGGACCAACGGTGCATGGGACAGCAAGCTCAGGGCAATCATTGTCAAACGCACACAACTAAGGTCACTTCAAGCGTTTGCGGGAACGCTACTGCACGAGGTGGCTCACGCCGTTACTGGCACGGTGGATTGCACGCGATACTTTGAGCACGTTTTGACCGATTACCTCGGGCTGGTATCTGCAAGTGCCTTGTCAGGTGTCACGACGCCTGTGGGACCAGCCGTTCCACCTGATAAAGGAAGTCCCACCCCTCCTATGCCGGAGCCACCTGTCGCGATAGATGGCATTGCGTTTGTCCCAGTGGAGTCATCAAATGTTGCCGCCGTGGCATACGACGACAAGACCCATACGCTTTATGTGGCACTCAAAAGGGGCTTACGTTACTTCTATCAAGCAGTGCCACAGACCGTGTATACAGAGCTCCTTAACGCCCAGTCGAAAGGAAAATACCTCAATAAAGAGATAATCGGGCGGTACAAGTATGGCAACATATGAAAAAGAGCGGCCAATAATCGCCTTCATCACAACGGCTCACGCGCGGCGCGTGTGCCTAAGGCTCAGCTTAACCGTCCCCCGGTTGACATCCTATCTATAGACAAATGCTCACCGGTCCACTATGCCACACGATTACCCTTGTCCCGCTTCTACCGTCGTTGTATGCTCGCGGCACA
>JAHIMN010000062.1 GCA_018896395.1 Verrucomicrobiota bacterium
GGGCCTAATTAAAATAAGTCTACAGCCTTCAGCTTACGGCCCACGGTCCGGGAACGGGAGAAAATCATGAATGAATTTACGCCACGTGCCCAACAGGTGATCCAGTTGGCGCGCAAGGAAGCGGAGCGCTTCAATCACCCGTATATTGGTACCGAGCATCTCCTGCTCAGCCTGATTGCGCTGGGGGAGGGCGTGGCTGTTTCGGTGCTCGAAAAAATGGGGGTGGATCTGGATATCCTGCGGATAGAGGTTGAAAAAGCGGTCGGCCAGGGGCCGGAAACCCAGACGATCGGCGCCTTGCCCATGACGCCGCGGGCCAAGAAAGTGCTGGCCCTGGCGAAGGTCGAAGCCCAGGCGCTTAACCACGGCTACGTCGGTACGGAGCACATTCTGCTGGGCCTCCTGCGCGAAGAGGAAGGCGTCGCCGCGCGCGTGCTGAGAAACCTGAACGTGGATATCGAGCGCGCGCGGATCGAAGTGCTGAAAGAACTGGACCCCAACTTCGATCCGGGACCAGAGGCCGCGGTGGCGGCCCAGCCAGCGGCCGGCGCCGCGCCCGGCGCCAAGCCCCAGTCGGTCAAGACCCCGGCCTTGAACGCGTTCGGCCGGAACCTGACGGAGTTGGCCCGCCAGGGGAAGCTGGACCCGGTGATCGGCCGTTCTGAGGAAACGAAACGCGTCATCCAGATTCTCTGCCGGCGCACGAAAAACAATCCCGTCCTGCTGGGCGAGGCGGGGGTTGGCAAAACCGCCATCGTTGAGGGTTTAGCCCAGATGATCATCGGCGGCGAAGTGCCCGAACTGCTGGTCGGTAAGGAGGTCGTCGTGCTCGACATGGCGCTCATGGTGGCGGGCACCAAGTACCGCGGCCAGTTCGAGGAACGGATCAAGGCGGTGATGGATGAAATGCGCCGCGCGAAAAACGTCATCCTCTTTATGGACGAACTGCACACCATTGTGGGCGCGGGCGCCGCCGAAGGCGCCATGGACGCCTCCAACATTATCAAGCCGGCGCTGTCCCGCGGCGAACTGCAGTGCGTTGGTGCCACGACCCTGGGCGAGTATCGCAAATCCATTGAAAAGGACTCTGCCCTGGAGCGGCGCTTCCAGACGATCATAGTGGACGAGCCCAGCGTGGAGGAAACCATCCAGATTCTCAAGGGCCTGCGGCCGCGCTATGAAGCGCACCACAAGGTCCAATTCACCGATGCCGCCCTGGAAGCCGCCGCCCGGCTCGCCGACCGCTACATTACCGGCCGCTTCCTGCCGGACAAGGCCATTGACGTGCTCGACGAGGCCGGCGCCAAGGTCCACATTGCGCTGATGACCCGCCCGCCGAAGCTGAAAAAGGCGGATAATAAAATCACCGAGCTCAAACAGCACAAGGAAGAAGCCATCCGCACCCAGAAGTTCGAGGAAGCCGCCAAGTGGCGCGACCAGGAACGCGTGGAACGGGAAAAATTCGACAAGGCCATCGCCAAATGGCGCAAGGCCCAGGACAAGAAAGTCATGGCGCTGAAAGAACCCGAGATCATGGCCGTCATCTCGCGCTGGACCGGCGTGCCGCTGGCGCGGCTGGACGAAAGCGAAACCAACCGCCTCCTGAATATGGAGCATGAGTTGACCAAATCCATCATCGGCCAGGCCGAAGCGGTGGCCGCCATTTCCCGGGCCCTGCGGCGTTCGCGCGCCGATCTGAAGGACCCCCGCCGCCCGATCGGCTCATTCATTTTTCTCGGTCCCACGGGCGTGGGCAAGACCCTGCTGGCCAAAGTTTTGGCCGAATATATGTTCAACGACCGCGACGCCTTGATCCAGCTCGACATGTCCGAATACATGGACAAGTTCATGGTCTCCCGCATGGTCGGGTCGCCGCCCGGCTACATCGGGCACGAGGAGGGCGGACAGTTAACCGAAAAAGTCCGGCGTAAGCCGTATGCCGTGGTCCTGTTCGATGAAATCGAAAAGGCCCACCCGGATGTCATGGATATTTTGCTCCAGATCCTGGAGGAGGGCATGCTGACCGATAGCTTGGGCCGGCGCGTCAGTTTCCGGAACACGATTATCATCATGACGTCCAACTTGGGCTCCAAATTTACCAAGGGCACGGGCGGCCTGGGCTTTGGGAGCGGCGCGGCCGTTGCCCATGTGGAGAGGCTGAAGACCCAGATGTTGGACGAAGCCAAGCGCGTGTTCAAGCCGGAGCTCTTCAATCGCATGGACGATGTAATCGTGTTCCGGCCATTGAGCCGTGACGATGTGGGGTTGATCCTGGAGCTGGAACTGGTCCAGGTCTGCGCGCGCATGGCGGCGAAGCATATCGAAATCCAATTGAGTTTGGAAGCGAAAGCCTTCCTGATTGAAAAGGGTTTTGACGAAACTTACGGGGCGCGGCCTCTGCGCCGGGCGATCGAAAAATTTGTGCAGGACCCGCTGGCCGAGGACATCCTGGCTGGCCGCCTGGGCGCCGCGCAGAGCGTCGAAGTCCGGCGCACGGGGGATAAACTGGTCTTTGTTCCCGCGGACAAGCCCGCCAAAAGCGTAGAGGTCAAAGATCAGAAGTCAGAGGTCAGTCCTTCGCCCTCTGTTGTCTGACCGCTGGTTTCTGACCTCTGACCGCTGACCTCTGACCGCTGACATCTGGATTCACTATGATTGCCATCATCCGTGCCCTATCATGGTTAAGCGCGCGTCTGTCGCAGTCCCAAGTCCAGTGCGTGGGGCGCGTCCTGGGGTGGTTGCTGGGCTCCGGCCTGCGCTTCCGCCGCAGCGAAGTGCAGGCCACCCTTCAGCGATGCTTCCCCGAAAAATCACCGGCGGACGTGCGCGTCGTGGCCGATGGCATGTATCGGCACCTGGGCGTATTTTTGATCGAAGGCCTGCGCACCGGTCACATGGACTTGGCCGCCCTGGCCGAGGAAGTTGATTTTTCCGGCTTTGAAAAGGGCCTGCAGATCCTGAGCCAGGGCCACGGGCTCATCGTGCTTACGGCGCATGTCGGCAATTTTGAACTGCTCGCCATGATGGCGGCGCTCAAGGGCGCGCCGCTGACGGTGATTACGAAGGCGCTGAAGCCCAAGTGGCTTAACGACTGGTGGCTCGAGACCCGCGGCAAATTCGGCGTCAAGATGTTGCCGGCGCGCGATTCGTACCGCTATTGCCGCGAAGTGTTAAAAGCCAACAGGATTTTGGGCTTTATCCTGGATCAGAACATGAAACGCAACCGCGGTATTTTCGTGGATTACTTTGGCCGGCCGGCCTGTACCTCGCCCGGCCTGGCATTACTGAGCGCGCAAACCGGTGCCCCGGTTCTGCCGGTTTTTATGCTCCGCGAACCCGACGGCCGGCACCGGCTCCACGTCTTCGATCCCCTGCCGCCGCCGGAGCGCGCGGACAAGGAAGCCATTCGCCAGGCCACCCAGGCCTACACCGCCATCATCGAGCGCTTCGTCCGGGCCCACCCGGACCAGTGGATCTGGCTGCACCGGCGCTGGCGCACCCAACCCCTGGAGGGAATGACGAATGAGAAGCAGGCTGTGGGCTGTAGCCTGTAGACTGAAGGCTATAATCAGTTTTAAAATTGACTGTAGCCGCGCCACGAAGGGGCGCGTTTTCCGGAGCGTCGGCCTTCGTCCGACGGCTACAGGAAAAGGTGCCCCGCCCCGGGGCCTTCAACGCATTCTTGAAACGCTTACATTTTTTTATTGCTTTCCCGCGAATATTCGGCTTTAATTCGTCTGTTTCCCATCCCAATCATTTCA
>JAHIMN010000005.1 GCA_018896395.1 Verrucomicrobiota bacterium
ACCAACCCGTAGATCGGGTGCCGGATATCGAGTTTGGCTTTTGGCCGCAGACGATCCGGCGGTGGCTGAAGCAGGGTTTGCCGCTTGAGATGACCCGCGAGGAACAGATGGAGATGTTTTCCGTCAAACTCCATCACTTTTTCGGCTTTGACTGGGAGGAGACACGCTCCCTGACGTTACGCACCGGTATGAATCCGTTGTTCGAAGAACAGATTCTCGAGCGTCGCAACAACTCGGTTATCATGCGCGACAGTTCGGGTGTGCTGGCCCAACGTTTCCTGAACGACGTGGACGACAGTTCGATCCCGCATTTCCTGAAGTTCCCGGTCGAAACGCCCGCCGATTGGGAGCGATTGAAAGCGGAGCGGTTCCGCCTGGATGATCCGACACGGGTGATTTGTGAGGCCGATGTCACGGAGTTGCGCCGCGCCATGCGGGAAGGAATGGCGATTCTCTCATTCTGTTGCGGTTTCTACGGACAACTGCGCAACTGGATGGGAACGGAAAGACTTTCCTACGCCTTCTACGACGAACCCGGCATGATCCACGACATGGTGGAACACTGGGCGGAACTTTGTGCGCAGCAGATTGAACAGTATCCTGCCGATATTCCCATCGATATTTTCCGGTGGTGGGAAGACATGGCGGGAAAGGGCGGGCCGCTCATCGGCCCGGACACCTTCCGTGAATTTTTACAGCCCGGCTATCAACGGGTCATGACTGCCGCAAAGAAGCGCGGATGTACGCTGGGTTGGGTGGACAGCGACGGCGAGATGTCGCCGCTGATTCCTAACTGGCTGAAAGAAGGGGTCAATATCATGTTTCCAATCGAGATTGAGGCGGGGTGCGATCCCTATGCGTGGCGGCGCAAGCATGGGCGCGAACTGCGGCTGCAAGGGGGCATTGCCAAAGCGCCCCTCGTGGAAGGCGGCCGGGCAATCGATCGCGAACTGGAGCGCATCCGTCCGCTGCTGGAACAAGGCGGATACATTCCCCAGCTAGATCACCTTGTGCCGCCGGATATTTCCTACAAGAATTTCTGCGAATACCTGGAAAAAAAGCGAAAACTGATCGGGCGATACGATCTTCCCGGTACCCCATCCACGCCGTCAACATCCACTGCATCATGAGCCATAGATCCGCGGGTATTTGCGGGGCGTGGGCAGAGAGGTGCAGCGGCGGCGGCCCGGCGGGGTCACCTGGCGGACGGGGTCAGTAGAACACGCAGTTGCCGTCGTTGAAACATTTACAGAAGAATGAGTTGCCGAACCAAATCATCCATGCGACGTCGCGACCCGCGCCGCGCATGAGGAGTGCCGTTCAACGGTGTCTTAGCGCTGGTAGCGCCGATAGCCAGCAGCGCCTTCGCCGATGATTTCGTTGAGTCCTTCGACGATTTGAGTCATCTCGTCATCGGAAACGTGTCCGATCCGTTTGCCGAGACGTTCTACGGACAGCGTGCGGATCTGACTGATTTTTACCCAAGTTGGTTTGGGCAGGGCAATACTGGTGATTTGCATGGTCAACGGGAATCCGGGTCTCTGTGGCTGGCTCGTGAGTGCCATGGCGATGACCGTGCCGGACCGATCATTGAAGACCTCCGGGCTGAGGATGAGCACCGGCCTCTGGCCGGCCTGCTCATGACCTTTGACGGGATTCAGGTCAGCCCACAGGATGTCGCCTCTCAGTATTCTGGCCATGAGGTGACCTCCCCAGACATGCCTTCCTCTGCTACCGCCTGCTCGGCTTTGGGGTCGAGTTTCGCGCATTCACGTGCGAGACGGTTGACAGAGAGACGTGTCACTTTTTCTCGTACCGCCTCCTGAATCGCGCGGCTACGATTCGGAAAGACATGACGACGCACGAGTCGGTCGACTTCTCCGAGAATGCCTTGATCGAGTGTTATAGCAATTTTTGCAACAGCCATGTCAGCCTCCTTTCTTCCAGTCTGGGGTCTGGTATTGGTATGACCATACATCATACCGCCACGCGAAGGCAAGCCTTTTTTATGAATCCCAAACCATGATGCTATCGGTTCTTCTGCAAAACCAGCGCGGTGCGGGACGGAAGATAGGTGGTGAGCAGTGTGCGCCCGGCGGCGTTGGGCGCCGAGACATAAGTCTGGTTGGACGCAAGGCGGCTGTGGCCGCCGAAGAACGGTGTGTCGCTGTTCAGGATCAGCCGGTACTCGCCCGGCGTGGTCTCCACGGGATAGTCGGTATAGGATTTTGCCGGGTGGAAGTTGAACAGGAACAATAAGCCCGCGCGCTCGCAGCCCAGGACCTTGTCGTCGCCATGTTCAACGCGCAGGCGCACATCGGGGTCATCCAGCAGGCGAACGAGCCGCGCCAACTCGATCATGGCTTTGTCGAAATCGGCCAGGAAATGATAGACCAGGTTTGGATCGTCACGCAGGCGCCACTGACGCCGGGCGTAATGGTAGGACCAGCCGTTGCCTTCACGCGGAAAATCAATCCATTCCGGGTGGCCGAACTCGTTGCCCATGAAGGTGAGATACCCGTAGCCTGCCGTGGCCAGTGTGGCCAGCCGGATCATCTTGTGCAGGGCCAGTCCGCGATCCACCCGCAGGGTGCGCTCT
>JAHIMN010000063.1 GCA_018896395.1 Verrucomicrobiota bacterium
CGCCAATTTATGACCGGACTGGCCGCCACGGCGGTCAGCAGTGTGTGCCCGCCGCGTATGGCGTGGGCGGCATCCGGATCCGGGCCCAAGTCCACGATTTATGTGGTACACGGCGCCGATCCCGGCCGCATGCTCGCGGCGGGTATTGCCCGGCTGGGCGGATGGGGAAGCTTTGTGAAGCCGCGCCAAAACGTGGTGCTCAAGCTGAACGCCGCCTGGGCCTCATTGCCTGAACAGGGCGGGAATACGAGTCCTGCCTTGGTCGAATGCTGTATCCAGGAGTGTTTGCGTTCCGGCGCCGCCGCAGTCGTGGTGCCTGAAAATAGCTGTTCCCCCGCCAAAAACGCGTTTGAACGCAGTGGTATCGGCACGGCGGTCAAGCGCTCAGGCGGGCGCATGTATTCGCCGGAGCGCCGTCATTTTCAGCGCGTGACCATTCCCCGGGGTGTCAATCTCAAAGAGGCGGACGTGGTCCGGGATGTGCTGGAAGCGCCCTGCCTGATTAATATGCCGGTGGCCAAAAGCCACGGTGGTTCGACCCTGACGCTCTCCATGAAAAACTGGATGGGCTCGGTATCCGACCGCGGCTATTGGCATGCGCACAACCTGCACCAGTGCATCGCGGATTTCAGCACATTCATCAAGCCCTCGCTGATTATTGTGGATGCCCTGCGCATCATGACCACCAATGGACCCCAAGGACCCGGCAAGCTGGCCTATCCCAATAAGCTCATCTTCGGTACGGACCCGGTGGCGGTGGACGCTTATGCGGCGACGCTGTTCGGTAAACAACCGTTTGATGTGCTTTATATTAAACTGGCCCATGATATGGGGGTCGGATGCGGGGACTTGAAGCAAGTCCGGATTGTGCCCGTGGATGCCTGAACCAAAAAATTAACGCTTGGTTTTCCCCTTCATGCTTGGCTCTTTGCGTATACACCACCAACGAACGATTCTCCGCGTCGGCATCGTAGCGCTGGCCGCGATCGTAAGTGCGCAGGTTTTTCCATGGCTTTCGGGCGCGGCCGCCTGGCCGGCCGCCAGTCCTCTGCTTTCCGTTTGCGTAACGGTCGCGGCGCGCTCGGTCAGCCTGGTATCGTTAATTGGCCTGCCTCTGTTGGTGTTGGCCCTGGTGCGTGGTCGCTGGTTTTGCCACCATCTGTGCCCGACGGGATACCTGCTGATTTGGGTCGGTAAGTTTACCCGCCTCCGGCGGCGCCATAGGCGACCAAGGCTGAAACGTCATCATCCTTTATCTATGCGCCGCTTTCCGGCGTTGGGTCCGGGCTTGTGCCTCGTGATGTTGGGCAGCGCGTTAGCCGGATTTCCCCTGCTCTTGAATCTTGATCCGTTGGTCCAGTTTAACGGGTTTTTCAGTGTATGGCGGGGTACGGACTGGAGATGGGTGGATGGACTGCCGGCCTTGAGTTTGATTATGCTCGGCCTGATCACGACGATCTGGCCGCACCTTTGGTGCGAGCGGATATGTCCCCTGGGCGCCCTGCAGGCACTACTGGGGATAGCTGGTAAGGCCTGCCGGCATGTGATCGGGCGTAAACCGGCTACTCAGCCGGCGATGGATGCCGTCCCAGTTTGCCCTAGTTACCTTTCGGCGCCGGCGGGCAGAGGCGTTGCGGGGCGGCGTATGTTCCTGGCCCTGGCCTTTGGCGCGGGCCTGGGGTGGGTGCTGAAGCGGATGGGAACCTTTTGCCTTGGGCCGGACGGGCCGATTCGCCCGCCGGGTGCCGTGGCCGAACCTGTATTATGGGGGCTTTGCTCTCGGTGCGGCAGTTGTATGCGCGCCTGTCCGGAAGGTATTATCATTCCCGACCTGGGAACCGGCGGACCCGGAAGCTGGCTAACGCCCCGCTTGGATTTCAGCCAGCGCTACTGCAATGAATGGTGCCAGCTCTGCACGGGCGTCTGTCCGACGGGCGCCATTAGACGTCTGTCGTTGGAAGCCAAACGGGCCTTGTCCATTGGCACGGCCCGGGTGGATCGCACCCGCTGTCTGGCGTGGAACGAGGCCCAGTATTGCATGGTGTGCCACGAATTCTGTTCCTACCAGGCCGTTCGAATTGTGGAGCATAACGGCGTCAATTGTCCGGAAGTGGATGAAGCCCTGTGCCGGGGGTGCGGGGCCTGCCAGAGCCACTGTCCGGCCGAACCGGTCCGTGCGATTGTGGTCCATACCCATGAACAGGCGTACGCGCCATGCAAAAGAGATTGACAACCCCCTATCCGTCGGTATAAACATGTAATCCGGGTGTTTTGTTATTTTCCTGCCAACGTAGCTCAGTTGGTAGAGCAGCGCATTCGTAATGCGCAGGTCGTCGGTTCGACCCCGACCGTTGGCTTGGGGTGTGCACATCGTTGGACATATGAAAAAAAAACATAAATCACCGGCCACTTGCCGCGTCAGCCCGCCCAAAAGGCATGCTCATCCGCTGCCGCCGCCCAACGCCAAGAGCGCTCTTCCGCATAAAAAAGCGCCAGCCGGCAAAGGCGCGCCCAAGACGACGCCGCGGGTAATCAAATCCGACGCCGCCAAAGGCGCGGTGGCCGACTTGAGCGGCGAGACCTTGAATCCCAATATCCGCGTCAAGCTGAGCAGTGAAGAACTGCGTGAAAAGATGAAGGATCTGACAAAGCTGGCGCGGGACCAGGGCTATCTGACGTACGGCGACATCAACGGGGCGCTTCCGACCAACCTGATTGATCCCGAGGAGATTGACGGTTTTATCCTGCTCCTGCGCGGGATGGACATCGAGGTGATTGATTCCACCGGCGTGGAGCAGTTCAAGAAGCAGGCGGAAAAGGAAGAGCGTGCCGAGCAGGCCAAGTCCATGGATGTCATGGATGATCCAATCCGCACGTACCTGCACCAGATGGGGCAGGTACCGCTTCTAACGCGCAACCAGGAAGTGGAAATCTGCAAGCGGATTGAGGAAGCGGAGATTAATTCGCGCGCCCTGTTCAAGCGTTTCGGGTTTTCGATGGAAGCTTACTTGGCCCTCGCGGGCCGGCTGGAAGAGGGCAAAGAACGGTTTGACCGCATCATTATTGATAAACATGTGGAGGGGCGCGATAAGTATTTCCGGATGTTGCCGGCCCTGAAGAAAAAAATCAGCCTCTCGTACAAAAAAATTACAATGCTGTTTGCCAGGCTCAAGAAGGCCCGCAACAATCCGAAGAAGGCGGAGCACTGTCAGAAAGTGTTCGACAAATCCTGGGCCGCTTATTCCCGCCAGCTGGACGTGTTTTATTTCAAGCAGAGGGCCATCGAGGATTTCGTCGTTTTGGCGGATATTTACTACCAGAAGCACCTGGAATGCACCGGCCTGATCCATAAGCTGGAAACCGCCAAGGGCCCAAAGACCGCGAACCGGGCGACAAAACTGCGGGGGGAACGCAACAAACTGCGGGATTTGGAAAATCTATACCTGATGGAGGTGAGCGTTTTTGAGGCCAAGTACGGCGAGTTTAAAAGCTGGCTCAAGAAGGGGCAGAAGGCCCGAACCGAAATGGCGGAAGCCAACCTGCGATTGGTAATCAGCATCGTTAAAAAATATATGAACCGCGGGCTAATGTTCCTGGACCTCATCCAGGAGGGCAACACGGGTCTGATGCGGGCCGTGGAAAAATTCGAATACAAACGGGGATACAAGTTCAGTACCTATGCCACGTGGTGGATCCGCCAGGCCGCCACCCGGGCGATTGCCGATCAGGCCCGCACTATCCGCATCCCGGTCCACATGATTGAGACCATCAACAAGCTGGTTCGGGTCCAGAAACAGCTCCTCCAGGATTTCGGCCGCGAGCCGACGCCCGAAGAGGTGGCCAATGAAGTAGACCTCCCCGTGGACCGCGTCCGCGAAGTGTTCAAGATGTCCCAGCAGCCGATTTCCCTGCAGGCTTCCGTGGGCGACAGTGACGACGCCTGCTTCGGTGATTTCATCGAGGACAAATCGGCGGAAAATCCATCCGAAATGACCGGTTACAGTCTTCTGCGGGAGCGCCTGCAGGAAGTCATCGCCACGCTCTCCGAGCGCGAGCAGAAGGTATTAAAACTACGCTTTGGCGTTGCCGACGGCTGTCCGCGCACGTTGGAAGAAGTCGGCAGTATGTTTGCCGTAACCCGCGAGCGCATTCGGCAGATCGAAGCCAAGGCCCTGCGTAAATTGCGTCATCCGACGCGTTTGCAGAAGCTGGAAGGATTTTTAGAGATCCACAAGTAAACTTTCTTTGCCCGCGAAATGGCGCGAACAGGATTTAAAAAAAAACATTTTTGCCCGCGAACCATCCCTCTTCGCTTGGAAGCTTCCGCCTTCGCCAAGGCTATGGCGGACAAGACGGCGGGACAGGCGCGAAAGAAACGCGAATAGGGTCTGTCTTTTAATTTCAAATGAATAAGTCAACAAACTAACGGAAAGGGATTAAAATTACCTCAAAAAAGACATTTTATGTTCCTTGGGCATGGTTCGCGGACAATAAATCTTGCCTTACTTTCCGAAAGGTCGGGGCTATGATGAACAAATCGATGTTTGCTTCGATTTTTAATCCCAGGCTTGCGCTCGCCCTGTTTGCCTTTATGCTTACGCTCGCCCTTCCTGTCCAGGTTACCGGTCAAGCATTCAATATCAAAAAGAGAGTTAAGACGGCGGATACCTCAGCCGCAAAGCTGACTCGCGAGCAGTGTCTGGTGCGCGCCCGGAGCGCCCGGATCAACAAGGATCTGCAAGGCGCCAAACTGAACAATGCCGATCTGAGCAATGTGATCCTGCTGTCGGCGGATATGCGCGAAGCCAATCTGAAGAAAACGATTCTGACCAAAGCCGCCATGTGCCGGGCCAATTTGAGCGTCGCCGATTTGGAGGGCGCCGTGCTGAACGAGGCCGACCTGAGCAGCGCCACGCTGGTCAACGCCAAATTGAAAGGCGCCAATCTCGTACGCGCCAAACTGTGCGATGCCACGTTAATGGGGGCTGACTTGACCGGCGCGATCCTGACCGAAGCAAACCTGTCCGGCGCGAACCTGACCGGAGCCATCCTGACCAAAGCCATCCTGTTGGGAACGGACCTGTCCGGCGCGAACCTGCATGGCGCCGTGCTGTCGAATACCAATCAGTTGGATAAAGCCGTATTGTCCCAAACGATTCTGCCCGATGGGACGGTGCATCCCTGAATTATTCAGGTTGAGGCTTCGGCTGACGACACGATAGTGTTAAAAGTTCTATGAAAAAATGAGAGTTGTGGGGTGGAGATCGAATGAGCGAGGTAAGAGGTGCCACTGGCGGTGCAGGCAGGGATTATTGAAGAGGGTTTAGGAGCTTTGGAAGGTGATGGGGATGGGATCA
>JAHIMN010000064.1 GCA_018896395.1 Verrucomicrobiota bacterium
ATTAGTCCCCGTGTGGTTTTCCAGAACCGTCTGACTCAAACTCGTCACGTCCGTCTTCAGGGCCGGCGTGCCATTGACCGTCAGCTGTAGCCCCATAATCAGCGGTCCGTTGGTCGTCGCTTCCCCCGTGGCCGCATCCACCCCCGCCACCTTCAACTGGGCCGTATAAACCCCCGCTACCAACCCTGTCGTCGTGTAACTTACCGTTGCCACCTGGTGATCCCCCGTGCTAACCCCGCTGGCCGGGCTCACGCCGCTTACCCACCCGAACGAATCATTGAGCACGGATAACTGGTAATTCATCCGGCCCACCGGCGCCCCGCTCGCGTTCCATATCTCCACCGTCGTACTTCCTATACTGCCCCCCGCCATGACCTCATTGGTCCATACCTTGCTCCCCGCATTCCACGCCACCCCGGGCCGATGGTTCACCCGCAAAACAACATCCACCGTCTGCGTTCCCGCTCCCAGCGCCACCACGTCCACTCGTCCGGTGTACCAGCCTGCCGCTGACAGATTCGTTGTCAAATACCTCAAATTCACCGTGTTCGTGTTGTATTGCGCATCCCCATTCGTCGGACTCACGCTTAACCACGTGTTGGTCGTCGTCAAGGTGTAGCTCATCGTTCCGCGCGGCGCTGCGCCCGTATTAGCCACCTTAATTTCGTCAAACACGTCCCCCTGTCCCACGGTCACCACTTTTGAAAAATAATTCGTCGATACCCACAGCCCTACCCCCTGCACGAACACCGTAACCCGCACGTCCTGCGGCGAGTTCGTTGTCCCGGGCTCCGCCGTCACCCGCACGTTCGCCTCGTACGCGTTGGTCTGTGGCGGCAAGTTTGTCGTAATCATCCGCACCCATACGGCCTGGTGCGCACCATAGCTTATGCCGGTCGCGGGAGTCACCGTGAGCCAGTTTGTATATATGCCGCAGTTTGTTGTGTAACTCACCGTGTTCGTGAAGGTCATGGCATCCAGTCCGAGATTGTTCCAGACCTCCACCAGGTTACTCCCCGCGTCCTGTCCTTGCCATATCTCGCGGCTAATGTTCGTTGGCGACACCCCCAGCTCCGCCCACAACGCCAAGACATAGACATTGTCCAGGTAGGACGTCATATTCCCGTTGTACATGGTGCTATCCATGAAGTTCGTCGCGGTTGTGTTGATGAAACCAATGTTCTCGGCCAGGAGCGCATTATTGGCATACAGCGCCCAGTTCGTGGCCCCGTAGTTCTGATGCAAAAGCATCCGAACCCACGTGTTCTCCGATATCGGCGCGATCGCTTGCCCCATCGTGTTCGTTCTCAACGTCACCCAGTTGACAGAGTTGGTCGGGGTGGGAAAGGGAACGCCATTATGGACGACGAAATACCCGTTACTGGCAATGTAACATGTCGACGATTGGTTCGTGTCCACAGTGGGCGGGTTCTGGCCGTCGTAAAACACCGCATTAATATCCATCTGTATCCAAACGTTGATGCTATTTGTGCTCACGAACCGGTTGGACAGCGTACAGTCCACCGGGATCATGGCCGCTTTGGTGCTGATGTCACCGTAGTTTGTACAGACAACGTTCGTTTGAACAATAATGTCAATGGAGGAGCCGTACCACCCGTTGGTGCCGTCAATCAGCGGCGTGCCGTTGGTGAAGTTTTCGAACATGTCTTCAAACGGAACCGTGTTGGTGATCCCCGCGATCGCGCTACCGGGCGCGGCAACCAGGGCGGTCACCATCAGGATCGGCATCGCGTACTGCCCGATAAGTCGTAATTTTTTTTGCAAATAAACTATATAACTCATGCTGTCGCTCTCTTATGTATAGATTGCGCTAAAGAGAGCCTTTATAAAAATTAAGTGACTGTTCCGGGCGGGACAGCTTTAATGCAACTATTATTCTATACTATAGACGAACTGAATCAAGGTTAATTTGGCATATTTCTATTGTCCGGTCAAGATAAAAAGCGTTGTGAAAACAGCGCTTGCCGTAATCCGGCGGAATGATTACGACTATCTTGTCGTGCTAGACGGGAGCGCGGGTCAGCCGTGCGGCGGCGTTCCCGCTGGAAATGTCAGTAAAATAATTCATTTCACCTGCAATACCGTGATGGTCGGATCCACCGCTTCTTGCAGAACCCGTTCGATGCCTTGTTTGAGTGTCTGCGTGGCGTGCGGGCAACAGCCGCAGGCGCCTTTCAGACGCAGGCTCACCTGGCTTCCCTCGATGCTCACGATATCCATGTCGCCGCCATCGGCCTTCAGCATGTTGCGCAGTTCTTCCAGCTTGGCCCTGATTTTTGCTTCCATGAATGGTCCTTTCTGTCGTGGAATTGAATTTGCTGTCGAGTATGGCAAATAATGCGTTGGACTGTAAAGGAAATACCATGGTTCAACGGTTCACGGTTAGGAGGTTCACGGTTGGGAAATTCGCTGGAAAAATCGACTTGCCTGGGCGAAGCGCCTCGGCGGAGCCTGGCAACCGTTGAACAGTGAACTGCTGAACCTTGAACCATGCCCAACTTGTCCCGCTCCGAGCGGGATTGCGATTGACAAGAACGGGGCAAGGTCGGATGATACGCTGATGAAATCCGTTCGCCATACCTGCGTGCCGGTTGGCACCTGCGTGCCGGTTGGCACCTGCGTGCCGGTTGGCACCTGCGTGCCGGTTGGCGCCTGCGTGCCGGTTGGCGCCCGCATGTTGGTCGGCAAACTTAAACGCCTGCGCGCCCATTTACGGCGCTTAGGTTCCGTACTGATCGCGTTTTCAGGCGGAGTGGACAGCACCTTGCTGGCGGCGGTGGCCCGGCAGGAACTGGGTGACCAGGTCCTGGTTGTGACCGCGCTCTCGCCCACGTACCCGGAACGGGAACAGCGCTCGGCCGCGGCCCTGGCCCGGCGGCTTGGTATCCGGCACCTGCTGATCCGGTCCAATGAGCTCAGGATTCCGCGGTTTGCGGCCAATCCGGTCAATCGCTGTTACTACTGCAAGCAGGAACTTTTTAATCGGCTGAGGCAGGTGGCCGATCGGCACGTTATCGAATGGATTTTAGACGGCACCAACGCGGATGACGTGCGGGATGTCCGGCCAGGTCGGCGCGCCGCCGCCGAATGCGGCGTTATCAGTCCGCTGTTGAGGGCTGGGCTAACTAAAGCGGACATCCGCTCCTCATCGCGCCAGATGGGATTGCCAACGGCTGACAAGCCGGCCACGGCCTGCCTGGCCTCGCGCTTTCCGTATGGCTCGCGGATTACGTCCGCCGGGCTGAAGGCGGTGGACCGCATTGAGGAAGCTTTGCGGCGGTTAGGATTCCGGCAGGTGCGCGTGCGGCATCATGGGAGCGTGGCGCGCATCGAAGTGGACGCGGCGGATATCCGGCGGTTATGGATGCCCGCCGTCTGTCGGAGCATCACAAAACTGGCGAAGCGGCAGGGATTTTTATATATTGCCGTGGACTTGGAAGGATATCGAACGGGGAGCATGAATGAGGCACGGAGGAAGCAAACGCCGAACGCCCAACACCAGGCTCCGCCGGAGCGCTTCGCCCAGGCAAGTCGAACGTCCAACGTCGAATGAAAAACAGGAAAACGAAGAACGAGGAACAAAGAACTGTTTGCTGACTTCTGATCTCTGACCTCTAATATCGATAGTGTTAAAAGTTCTATGAAAAAATGAGAGTTGTGGGGTGGAGATCGAATGAGCGAGGTAAGAGGTGCCACTGGCGGTGCAGGCAGGGATTATTGAAGAGGGTTTAGGAGCTTTGGAAGGTGATGGGGATGGGATCA
>JAHIMN010000006.1 GCA_018896395.1 Verrucomicrobiota bacterium
CGCTCCTTTCGCGTGTTTAGCGGGCAAATTCTTTGGATTGCGGGCCCCGCGTTAGTACAGCATGATGATGGCAATCATTTCCAGCGGCTCCTGACCGTTGTTAATGACCGCGTGGGCTTCGCCCTTGCCGGTCAGAGTCGCGTCGCCGGCCTGGACAGGCACCTTGGTTTTTCCATCGTCAATCAGGCCCTTGCCGCGCGTAATGATAAACAGCTCGTCCTCGTTTTCATGCTTGTGCATACCGATGCTAACGCCGGGCAGCAGGATCAGGCGCGAACACATCCGCGTGCGGGCGGTGATCTCTTCCTTTTTGAAAAAATGCTGGACCGTGACGCTACCGATGCCGCCACGAATCTGGTTCCTCACTTCCGTTTCCATCTGTGCTGCCTTGCGGATCATAGGACTCCTTTCCACGCACGGGACGTGCAAGATTGACAAATATTTATGGGTTTAATGATAGCAGGTCGCGCCAAACCCGTCCAGCGTAATGGAATCATTCAGATCATACTGGCACGCGCGGTTTGAAAATATTCAGTCAAATATGAAGAACATTTCCTTGGGCAAGTAGGCCGGGCGCCAATGGGGATCCTTGACCGTGCCCGTCAGGCGGAATTCCAGCATCTTGGTAACGGGCATCATGGCGAGATGCAGGATGCCGCCCACCAGCGTGTTTTTCTTGAGCAGTTTAACCTGCACCGCAAAGTCCAGCTCGCCATTCAAGCGATAGTCGCCCTCGCACGTAAGCGTGATGACCTCGCCCTCGATGATAATGTTGTCCGAATGGATCTTGCCGTCCTTGATTACAAAGGAGGCCCGCGCGTCGGTCTGCCGCATGATCAGGCTGAGCCCCGGCACAATACGCCCCAGGAACTCGGACAGCCCCCCGAACAGCGGAAACTGGAAAAGGCGGCCGGCGCCAATCTTGATCCATCCCTGCCCCGTGGCAGTCTGACCGCCGGGATCGTCCAGAAAGCCATCCAGCGCCAACTGCCCCGAGAGAGCGCCATGATACTGGTCTACCGCTTGACCGGCCAGGTGGCGCGCCAGCATTTGCAAATTCACCTCGCGCACATTGCCCTGGAGATGGTAGCGCAGATTGGTCGCGTTCAACACGGGATACACCGAGCCCGACCCACGGACAAGCCCCCGGCAAAAATCAGCCTGCACATCGTTGATATACGCGGTATCTTCCACCACGCGCAAGCTCAGGGAACAGCGGTCCATGATAAATTGTTTCCAGCCGGAACGCTGGGTGTCAATTTCAATATCCATATCATTGCGCACCAAGTCCTTGTAACCGGCAGTCCCCCAGGCGGCCACCTTGGTCGGCCCTTCAAACCGGAATTGGCCCACCACGTTCGCGATGAACGTAGCAAGCATTTTGGCCACCGCTTGCGGATCGGCCGTGGACAGGCCATTAAAACCGACGGTATCCTGGATAAAATCCAGGCACGCACCACCCTGGACCGTACCTTCCTCGCGCACAGCAAGCAGGGGGGTGAGGATCAACGAAGCGTTGGTGGGCGAAAAATCTATAACCAGATCCGATTTCATCAGCAGGTTGGTAACCCCATGGTACTGGCAATTGTCCCCCTGGGCATGGCCCGTCAAGTGGAAAAGCCAATTTGTCCCTACCGCGAACTTAAAATCGGCCTTCCCGGCCGGCGGCTGATCCTCGAACTGAAACCACTCGATCACGGACGCATGGGGTAAATCCAATGCATACAGCAGGGGTAACAGGGCATTGGGATTAAACGCGGTCGTAATCGCACCCTGGCACTGCCTGGTTTTCCAGGCATACATACCGGAGAGATGAAGCGGGCCGCGCCAATGATTCTTGCCCACGGTGGCATCCAGCGATTGGAGGATCAGGTTCTGCTCGTCAAATCGGAACCGGCCGTTGATTTTCGCCACATGGGCGCCCTCGATATCGGCATCGATCAAATCCAAAACGCCTTCGCCGCTTGCGCCTTTCATACTCAGCTTGAGACACCAGGCACCGAGCACCGTTTTCCTAAAACAGGTGCGCCGCGCATCCGCCTGAACCTGAACATCCAGCGCATTCATATCGGCGGGATCCAGGAAACCGGTTACATCCACATTCACGACGCCGCTACCGTTCGTGCTTAACCCGCATTGACCCCATGCTTTCAGCAACTTAACCAGGCGGACTTCATGTTTTTTTTCGCTACCCCCCGGTGCCGGGCGAGTCGGCATAACGCCCTCGCGCGGCAGTACCAGTTCGCCTCGCCCGGTCAGCTTGATCCCGGGCATCCGGGCGGCACATTCCTCCACCCGCAGGCGCGTGGCATCTTCATCCCAAGCGACGCGCGCAAACAACACCTGGCAGTCAAACCGTTCCATTCCGGCGAGCGCCGCATCGTTCGTCGTCGCACTTTGAAGAGGCACGGACACTACGCCGTTCTTGATGAGCGCACCGGACACGCCGTTTTTGCCCTTTAACCAGGCCAAGGGATGGAGGCGCAGAACGATTTTTTCGGCCTCGAGCAGGGGGACGCCAATATCGCCCTTACGGTGACAGCGGACCTGCGTCGCGATAATGCCTTCGAATACCCCAAGCTTCACCTTCGCCAGCGTGACCACCAGGTCGCTGAACTGCAGTCGTTTCTCGACATTCCGCGCCAGCACATCCGGCAGGCCGATCAGGCTCAAATAGAGTCCGGCCACGAGTACCACGATAAAAACAATAAACGCGCCATACTTGATTTTGCGCAGCATCATATGATCACCGAGTTACATCCTGCAGAAGCTGGTCCGCCAGGGCTTTGGGAAGAATGAACACCACCTCCTGCCCCTGCACTTTTGCATACACGCCCTGATCCTCGGAAGCTTCCCCCAGGACGAGGGTTTTCTGAAGGCCTTCCTGACCACTCAGGATGAAGGTTAAAGAACCGCGCGGGTCTTTCAATCCATAAATACCGAGGTCATTGTGCTCTGACCGCTCGAACCGCACGGCGCGCAAGGTCGCCATCTTTTCCAGCAGCGTTGTAATGACCGCCAGGTTGACCGGCCCAACGGAGGGCGCCACCGGGACCCACGGCCCCGTTCCCTCCCGCGTCACCGCCTGCGCGACGTCCTTTTTACGGAGAATGATCTTCGTAACGGCCGTTGGGGCCAGGGCCAGCACCACGCTGTCGCGATAGGCGATCGGGTCGAGCGCCAGGGTAACCGCCGCCGCCACCGAGAGCTTGTAGATCTGATCCTCATCTTCAAACTTGGCATAAATATATTCCTTGCCCGGCAGAGGCCGGCTCATGGCCAACGTCCGGCCGGTCGGTAGTATGCCCGCGGCCTGGATCGCGGGCGCCGTCGCGCCGGCCACGCTCTGCGTGGTGGCATCCAAGACCGGCACGGCATCGGCCATGCGAATCACACGCTCCGGCGGCTCCAAACCCAGGTCCAGGAGATTGGTACTGCTCAGGAACCCCTCGATACGCAGGGCATTCAGGCGGTTGATCAGATCTTCCACAAGGCGGGTGTCCGCTTTCCATTGCGCGGGCGCCGTCACCTGCCAGAGGCCGGACGCGGCCTTCTGGAGCTGTAACACCTTTTCGCCTTCCTCGACCCGAACCCAGGCAATGGCAGGCGCCGCCATGAAATAGAGCCGCGAATCACGGAGATCGCTGACGCCCACTTTCAAGGCGTCAACCTGATCTTTCTGGACGGCAAACACCGAGCCGGTTCCGCGATAGGCAACATAGATTAAATCGCCCTTTTCGTTGGTCCGATTGCCAAAACACAGCTTAAGTCCGTTCTTTTCCTCATCCTTCCAGATGTTGAACTGCAGAATCGTCTCGTCGTCACTCAATCCATAGATGGCCGGATCGGCGATGCGCTCGGCCACGAATTGTTGAATCTGGAGATTGAAGAGCTGTTCCAGCAGACTGGAAACCTTGAACCAGTCGGCACGGGCCGTAATGGGTTTATGTATGATCCACTCCGTGCCTTCCCGGATAATCTCGACGAGCGGACCGCCAAGACGCTTGATTGCGAGGCCTTTCACATAGGCGGGCGCTCCGGCCAGAAGACGGGGATCGCGGAGATCAGCCGCTGCACGGGGAATGATGTCCAGCAGATTCGTAGAGGTGGCGATGACGGCATCTGAATTGTCCACCTGCACATATACCGCGTCCTTCATCGGCGATAGTCCGCCGACGGCAAGAGTATAGCGATGCTCCGCATCGCCCAGGACCATGCGGGCCAGGGGCTTGCCCAGCCCGTAATCATCCAGGGAGAGTGAACGGCTTGCTCGCTGGGCGGCCGTCACAATTTCCCCGCGGGGCAATTTAGCCATTACGGCCAGCATGTGATTGAGCTTGATACTGTCGGCCCGCGCCTCCACCGGTTTATGAATTAGCCACTGGCCCTGCTCATTCGCGCACGCCACGAAAAGGTTGTCCCGGGAAAAAGACCAATAGATGACGTTCTCCGGCTCGATATCCAGGAGACGCAGATTCGGCCGATCCTGCTCACCCTCGTCTTTCCCGCCCCACTCTACAATGGCAATAAACGCGCCCAGGAGCACCGACAGGATCAGCAGAAAAAATGTGGTTCGACCATGCATGGCATTATTAATAAGACCGCCAAAAGCGGCGACAAAAATCCTGGATTCCCGACTCGTGCTTCGTAGCGAAGGCTTACTTCGCAGAGTAGCATCAGGTCGGGAATGACAAACAACGTTTACCCATTCTGTCATTCCCGCGAAAGCGGGAATCCAGAATATGTGTTGTTTTAAAATACCTTGGCATTGAATTAATCCTATTTTCGCCGCTGGGCCCAGACCATAAGTCCCAGCAGACCCACCAACCCCGGAAGACCCACCACCACAAGCGCCGAAAGCCGGCGCAGATGGCCCCGGTCCAAGGCCACTTGGATCGTCGCCGGCTCGCGGGACGCGATCATGAGCGTCTCCTTCCGTTCCAGCAACCAATTCAGGGCATTCATAAAGAAATCGGGATTATAGCCTCCCAGCAAGGCGCCGTTGGCAACCAGCACCGAATCGCCAACGATCACCAGCCGCGTCGGCTGGAGTTCCACTTCCATGCCAGGCACGGGCCCTTTTTCAATAGCCACAGCCACCGGCACCGGCCCGCCCTGGTCCACCCCGGGATCAAATTTCAGCGGATTCTGGTTGACGGAAAGTTCCGCCCATCCCTGGTCGCTGCTTGAGGCCAGTACGGTGACGCGCGGCTTGTCCGCCGGCTTGTCCGCCGCACTGTTGGTCCCCACGAGCGGCTGTACCGATCGGGGCATGGTGAAAATGGTGGTTACATTTTTCAGCCGCTTGGTGATGGAATGCTCCCCGTAGGCCGTCACCAGCAATTGCTGACCCGCCGTGGACGAGCTCACCACGCGATCCGATCCCAGTCGCACGCCCCAGAGCTCGAGCATTTCTTCCAGCCCGGAATCCAGGCCAGGGTCTACCAGCAGCAATAACCGACCGTGATTATTCAGGTAAGTTTTGATCATTTCGACTTCCAGGTGCGTCAGTCGCTTGGTCGGCCCCGCAATAATCAGGGCGTTGGCGTCACCGGGCACGGCGCTGACACCGCTGAAACTCAGCGGTTTGATCTCCAAGTTGTTCTTTTCCATGGTCCGGGCAATGATGGAATAGCCCGTGTAGGGATCAAAATTGTCCGTCTGACGCTCGCCGTGGCCCGTAAGAAAATAGACTATTGGCTTGCGGGCCTGCAAAAGGTTCTGGAGCGCGGTCGAAAGCGCCTGCTCGCCACAGAACCGCCGTAGAACCTTGGCGCGGCCGGCGAGCGTTGGCGTGTAATCGTAGTCGGCCAGATCAGCCACCGGCACGATTCGGCGCTTACCCCCCGCATCGAGCACGATCACATTCGGCTCGCGCAGATCATATTGCAGGGCAAGTTCCTTACTGCGGACCATGTCACGATGGGGATCCACATACTCGACACGCAATCGAGCAGACGCATACGCATATTCCCGGAGCAGGCTTTGCACATCGTGATAGAGCTCCTGTTCGCCGCTCATAAAGACAACGATCCGAATGTCCTTCGGCAGATGGTCCAGCAAGCTCCTGGTTTCCGCGGTCAGGGCATAATGCCGCGCGCGGCTTACGTCGAACCGGAGCGGATGATGACTGGAAAGGTAATTCACCATGAGAACCATGAGTGCCGCGAGCCCGAGCGTGACCCATACGGTCAAACCCGTCAGCCAGCGTTTGAATGAAAACCTGTGTTTCATAGTTACTTCCACTGCCGCGCTTCGATCGCCTTGACCGTGGCAAACACAAAGAACACGGCCAGCGAAAGATAGAACACGATGGGCCGCGTATCCACAACCCCCCGCGCAAAGTCCTGAACATGCTGGGTACTCGACATGTATGTCAGGGCCGCCTGCACCGCGGCGCCGGGCAGAAACAGTCGCACGGTATCCAGGAAAAACAGGATGCTGACCGCGACAAAACAGCCCACGGCCGCCACGACCTGACTGCGCGTCAGGGCCGAGACAAACATGCCGATGGCGATGAAACAACTGCCGATGAGCCACAGGATCAGGTAACCGGTGAAGATGGGCATCCAGTCCAGGGCCGCCATGCCGGGCGCCACGGCCTTCAGCAGGATAAAATACGCCGCCGTGGGCGTGGTCACCAGCAGGAAGAATATGAGCGCGCCAGCATATTTTCCCAGTACGACTTGCAGATCCGTCACCGGCGCAGTCAGAAGCATTTCCAGCGTGCCGGTCCGACGCTCCTCGGCAAATAACGGCATGGTGATAAGCGCAATGGCCGCCAGCACTGCCACCCAGAAATAGGGCGCGCCGAACAGGAGTTCCCCTATGCCGATTCGTTCGCCCAGGTGCTGGACGAGGGGCCGGCAGAAACTTAAGCCCGCCACCACCAGGAACGCCGCCATGATCACGTAGGCCATGGGCGTGTGAAAATACGCCCGTAATTGTCGTTTTAACAGAGTTGCAATATTAGCCACTGGTTTGTCCCCGACCCGCGGACGCGGTTAATTTGATAAAGACGTCTTCCAACTCGAACACCTCCAGGCTCAATTCGCGCAACGGCCAGCCCTGCGCTGCGGCAATCCCGAACACCGCCGGACGGATATCCGTGCCGGGGTGGCACCCGAGCTGATACCGGCGCCATAGGGCCGACCCACGGCCAAGACCGCTGGTCGCAGGTCCCACCAGCCGAACCGTCAGAACCCCGCTCACGCACCGGAGCCGTTCCGCCACTTCTTCCGGCGGACCCGCAATCTCGGCCACCACGCTGACATTGCCTTGCAATTGGCCCGCCAGGTGCTCGGGCGAATCGGACGCCACAATGCGCCCGTGATTCATAATAAACACCCGCTGACAAATGGCTTCCGCTTCCGCGAGCGAATGGGTCGCCAACACCACGGTAAAACGGCGCCCCAGGGCGCCGATCAACTCGCGCACGGCACGTATCTGGTTCGGATCGAGCCCGATCATCGGCTCATCCAGGATCAGCAGTTCGGGACTGTGGATCAGGCTGTCCGCCAGCGCGAGGCGCTGGCAAAAGCCTTTCGAAAGCTGGCCGATGATGCGCCGCTCCACGTCCTTGAGTCCGCACAGGACCTTCATTTCCTCCATGCGCTCGCGGCGCTTCCGGCGAGGTATTCCCTTAAGCTTCGCCCGGAACGAGAGATATTCGTCCACCCGCATTTCCGGGTAGAGCGGCGCATTTTCCGGCAGGTAGCCAATTCGCCGCCGCGCGTCCAGGGAATGCAAAAACACGTCCAATCCGTCAATGAACACCCGGCCTTGCGTCGGCGCCAGGTAGGTGGCCAACAGGCGCATTAGCGTCGTCTTGCCGGCGCCGTTCGGCCCGAGAAAACCAACGATTTCGCCTCGCAGGACCTCGAACGAAATATCGTCCACGGCTTTTGCCGAGGCAAACCGCTTGGTTACATGTTCCACTTTAATCATGGCAGGCTGTGACGCGCAATAAGAATGGCCTGATAACGACCTGACTCCCGGAAATTCAAGGTTCACTCTACCGTCATCCATCCTGTTGATCAATTCCAAAAACGGGCTATACTGTTTAATGCAGAATGCAGAATGCAGAATGCTGAATGCAGAATGCTGAAGGCAGAAGGCTGAAGTTCAGAAGGCATTTATGGAAAATGATCCAAGCATCATAACCGGTGCGCGGGGATTTCCTTATACGGAACGCCACCTGCAATGCGTGTGGTTCGACGCCGCCCTGCGTCCCGGTACGTTGAAAACCGAACAAGGGGACGTAATTGTCGTTGAACATCCCGGTCAATGGAATTTGGAAGACGGGCCGGATTTCCTGGACGCCGTCCTGCGCGTGGGTCCCGACCGGCGCCGCCTGGCGGGCGACGTCGAAATCCATGTTCACCCCTCGGATTGGCAGAGGCACGGCCATGCCCGGAACCCGGCCTATGCCCACGTCGTCGCGCACGTGACCTACTTCTCCGGCGCCGTGGCGGCCGCAACCTTGCCCGGCGGCGCCATCCAGGTTTCGTTGAAAGACGGTCTGGTGGCCAATCCGTTTTTTTCGTTTGAAAGCTTCGACCTCGCCGCCTACCCCTACACCGTCCGCGAGCCGATCACACCCTGTGCGCAGGTATTGAAAACATGGTCCCCCGATCATGTGGCGGGACTGCTTGAGTCCGCGGGTGAAGAACGCTTGCAAGGCAAGGCCGCGCGGATGGCAGGCGCATTCGCCTCCAAGGCGCCTGACCAGATCCTGTATGAAGAAATTATGACCGCGCTGGGCTATAAAAATAATCGCGCGCCCTTCCGGTACCTGGCCGAGCAGTTACCCCTGGAAACCCTGCGCAAGGCATCCGGCCGCAACACCCTGAAAGCTTATGCGCTCCTGATGGGCGTGGCCGGCCTCCTGCCGGCGCAGACCCCCTCGCGCTGGGACGCGGAAACCCGCGCTTTTGTGCGGCAATTGTGGGATCATTGGTGGAAGCATCAGGCCGCCTGGAGCGCGCGGGCCTTGCGCCGGAAAACCTGGAAGCTGAGCGGCCTGCGGCCGCAAAACCATCCCCAACGCCGCCTGATGCTTGCCGCCATCCTGTTTACCCGCGAAGACGATCTGACCCGATCACTGACGGTGCTGAATACCACCTCGGCCGACGAGTGTTTCCGGCAAATAGCGACCTTCTTCCAGCCCGCAGCCGACACCTACTGGCAACGCCGGTTGACTTTTGCCGGTAAGCGGCAATTGTCGCCGATCGCTCTAATGGGGACGCACCGCGTAGCGGCCATCGTCTCAAACGTATGTGTTCCTTTCCTCGCGGCGTTGGGCAACCGCCAGGTCATGAGCACTGAGTTTCTGCGCCACCTGCCGCCCGAAGATAACAACCAGATCGTCCGACAGACGGCCCATAACCTGCTGGGCCCGGACCATAATCCGGACCTTTACCGGTCCAGCCTGCGCCAGCAAGGCTTGATTCAGATTTTCCATGACTTTTGCCTGACCGACCGTTCGCGGTGCGAGAATTGCGTGTTGTTTAAATCGCTGGCAAAGAAGCCGCTCGATTGAGGCAGTTTCAAAACCATTTTTTGCCGCAAAAGGCGCAAATTTACAATAATCGGAATATTTTCAATGATTAGACAATTGCATGACGGGAATAATATCGCGCCTGGTTTGCAGGCGCGATGGCGTCTGCGACGTGCATTTCGGTGCCCGCTCCTGCGGGCTTCGAAAAGGGTTGACAAGTTTGCCGCAGATGCCGGCGCGCGACGCGCAGCGCTGGATATGTATCCGCGCAAGCGCCGGAAGCCGGCAGATACGGCAAAATCGCCGGCCCGTTTCGAAAGAAATGCGCGGCGCATCTGCCCCGCTAACCTGGCTTACAACCACACGCCTTGAACCATGACTAATCATCTTACCCCTCAACGCCAAACTATTGCCGTCGGCATGAGCGGCGGCGTGGATTCCACCATGGCGGCCTGCTTGCTGAAACGCCAGGGCTTTGACGTCGTCGGCGTCACAATGCAAATCTGGGACGGCTCCGTTGACCTTCCCGCCACGGAGCGCCACTCCGGGTGTTACGGCCCGGGCGAAGCGCAGGACCTGGAAGAACTTCGTGCGCTGACCACACGGCTGGGCATCCGGCACGTTACCATTCCGCTGGCAGCGGAATACCGGCAGTGGGTATTGGATTATTTTCGCCGTGAATACCTGGCCGGACACACGCCCAACCCCTGTGTAATGTGCAACTGGAAGCTTAAGTTCGGCCTGCTGTTGGAAAAGGCCCACGCCGCTGGCCTTGCGTTCGATCGCTTTGCCACCGGCCATTACGCGCGTGTTGAGGGCGGTGTCGCCCACACGTGCGGTGCCACCCACGCGCGTTATGTGCTGAAACGCGGTCTCGACACCGAAAAGGACCAGTCGTACTTCCTGTACCACCTGACCCAGGATCAGTTATGCAATCTCGTTTTCCCGCTGGGGGCGTTGAAAAAGACCGAGGTGAAAGCATTAGCGCGCGAACTGGGGCTGGAGCATCTCGCCGCGCGGCCGGAAAGCCAGGATTTCATCGAATGCAAGCATTACGGCGCTTTATTCAAGGACGAAACTATCTGGCCGGGACCGATTGTGGACCGCGCCGGCCGCGTGCTGGGCGAACACAAGGGCATTATTTATTACACCATCGGCCAGCGGAAAGGGTTGGGTCTGAGCGGCACGAAGGAGCCGTTGTATGTCGTGCACATTAATGGACCCGGCAACACGATCATGGTCGGGCCGTATGAGGATCTTTTTAACGACCGCCTGCGGGCCGAAGACATGAATTGGATCGCCTTCGACACCCTGCGCGCGCCGGTGCGGATGCGCACACCAGTGCGGGTCCAGGCCAAAATCCGCCAACAACACAAGCAAGCCGCTGCCACCGTCACACCCGACGGCCCGGACGGACACACGGTCACCGTGGTGTTCGAAGAGCCCCAGATGGCAATCGCCCCCGGCCAGGCTGTCGTCTTTTACCAGGACGAACTCGTCCTCGGCGGCGGCACCATTGTGTGATTCTGATTATTACTGACTGGTTGCCAAACGGTAAAGGCAGGCCGTTGGCTCGGAATAATAACCCTTGCAGTGATATGTCCTAATAGTGCATACTTATATGCATGAGAACAACACTCAATATAGACGATCGGATACTCCGCAAAGCGACGGAAATCACCGGCGTGAAAGAAAAGACATCGCTGGTGCGCTTGGGCCTGGAAGCGCTGGTAGCGCTTGAAAGCGCCAAACGCCTGGCCAGTTTGGGCGGAACCGAAAAACGTCTGCGCTTCATTTCCCGCCGACGGTCATAGGAGAGCAGTCATGCTATTGGCGGACACTTCCATTTGGGTGGACCATTTCCGGCATGGGGTTTCACTGCTTAGTGACTTGTTGACTTCAGGACAAGTGGCAACGCACCCGTTTGTCATCGGGGAATTGGCGTGTGGTAATCTTGCGAATCGGGCGGAAATCCTGGAATTGCTCTCAAGCCTGCCGTCGCTGAAAATGGCGAGCCATGCTGAAGCGCTGCACCTCATTCAGACTCATTCCCTTCATGGCGCAGGCATCGGCTGGATTGACGTCCATCTCCTATCATCGGCCTTGTTGAATCACACCCCCATCTGGACGAGGGATCGCAAATTGAATGCGGCCGCCAGAACACTCGGAATTGCCGGAAAGGAATGAGCTAACCAAGCGTCGGAGACTTGACATCCGCAACAAAATGGTAACGTCTTAATCGTTCCCACGGTACGGCAAGCCAGTGGCGGGCAAGATGAAACTGAAACGTGACGGCATTATCAGAAAACAAGATATTGCATATGTAGCCCGTTTGTGCTACGTTAAAAGAAAAAAGGGGGGAATATGAACAAGACAGCAACCGTTCGGGCAAGAATTCAGCCAAAGTTAAAGGACCATGCCGAAAACGTCTTTCATCGTCTTGGGCTGAATGCGACTCAGGCTATCACGATTTTCTATAAGCAGGTCGAACTTCGCGATGGTCTTCCTTTTGACTTGGCCATTCCTGCATCAACGACCAGACGAACATTCGATTCCACGGATACTGGTCGCGATCTGATCGTCTGCGAGGACGCAGACGACATGTTTGAGAAGCTGGGGATTTGATGTGTATATCCCGGTCTACACCCGTCAATTTGAGAAGGATCTGAAACTCGCCAAACGGCGAGGCAAGAATCTGGAAAAATTCAAGATTATTGCCCGAACCTTGTTAGGTGGCCAGCATCTCGACCCTATCCATCGCGATCACCGCCTCGTTGGCAACTATGTTGGTCGCCGTGACTGTCATATTGAGTCAGACTGGGTGTTGATCTACAAGATCGAGAACAATCTACTCATTTTTGAGCGGATGGGCGCCCACTCAGATTTATTCAAGAAATGAGATGCGCCCAGAGTTGCAACTCTGCCCGTTAGCCGCCAGGAAAATGAGTGAACTCTCGAAGGCTCAACAACTTGCCGTGGAGAAATGGCATGAGCACATTGGTTGATACGGTCAATACCGTCCTATATCAGGGTGGTCAGATCATCGTCGCAATGGAAAGCGGCGTGGAGATATGTTTTCCCGTGGCGGGCAATTCCCGCCTCGCAAAGGGCACACCCCAGCAACTTAACCACGTCGAAGTGTCTCCTTATGGCCTGCACTGGCCCGACCTTGACGAGGATTTATCCTTCCGCGGTTTACTGGAAGGCGATTATGGACAGGATAAGGCATGCCAAATCGGGTGCAGGCGACGGCCCGAAGCGTGCCGCGCCTGACCCGCCACGGTGCAAGGCCAACGAATTGCACCATTACCCGGTAATTTTCGGACACCCGTAATGCCTCCGAAGCTGTGAAATAATAGCCCGGCGGGGTCACCGGGCCTACAACGACCCTCAAAAACAAGGGAAAACTGTATCCAAAAAGAAAAATGATTCTGACGTTCACATCTCCATTCGAGCGTGAACCGGGCATCGTGGCCTGGCTACTCAAGCAAAGTTATGCGGAACTCGTCGCATCGGATCCAAAGCATTGGGAACTGGAGTTGGAAAACTGGGAACAATCGGATCACAGTGTTTTCGAGAATCCTCGCACCGTAGGAGCCTGTACATTCCTGAGCTGGGCCAACACGGACCTCGTGGGCCTTTTCTGCTTCGATCCGCGACCCAAACCAGCTTACGGTGTGATTGGGCATAATTGCATTCTGCCGCAATTTCGAGGTCAGGGTTTCGGAAAGCAACAGATTCTCGAAATCCTTCGGCGATTCCGAGAAACCGGAATCAGGCAGGCAAAAGTGTCCACGAACGATCATCCGTTCTTCGTGCCTGCACGGCGGATGTACACCACCTGCGGATTTCGAGAGGTCAAGAGAGTTCCCTGGGATTGTGATCCCAAACAGAACATGATTCACTACGAAATGGAGATTGGACCAAGGCAACAAAAAATGAACGGGAACTCTACCCAAAAGGTGCGCCATGAAAAATGAGTGCAATCTGAGCAAGATGAAGAGTCGGCCTAATCCGTATGTCAAGCGGCTCAAGAAGCAACTCACGATCCGCATGGGTGTGGACATCATCGTATATTTCAAGGCGATGGCGTCACAAACCGGCATTCCCTATCAGAACCTGATTAACTTGTATCTGAGGGAATGTGTTCTGTCCCAGCGAAAATTGCGGATGAAGTGGGCATCATAAGGTCCGGC
>JAHIMN010000065.1 GCA_018896395.1 Verrucomicrobiota bacterium
AGCGTCTGGGCGAAAAGGCGTCGTTCTTCGCCACGCTTCACTCCTGCGGCAAGGTGGATGAGCGAATGGTCAGCAGCGAACCGGACAAGAAGCGCATCTACATCGACTACACTACGGACACCGTCTATAGCGTCAACACGCAGTATGCCGGCAACACCGTCGGTCTCAAGAAACTGGCGCTGCGGCTGACGATTCGCAAGGCCGACCGCGAGGGCTGGCTGGCCGAGCACATGTTCCTGTCGGGCGTGCATGGCAAGGGTGGGCGCAAGACCTACCTGGCCGGCGCGTATATATTCCGAAGGATGAACATAACCGAAGGCCGCTGGGGATACAGAGCAACGAAGAAGGCGTGCTGGTCTCACAGATACTGGGCAGCCCGGAAGCGTTCAACGGCATCATTTTGAACCCGGCCGCTTATACGCATACCAGCGTAGCGTTGCGCGATGCGCTTCAGGCCGTTACGGTGCCATGCGTGGAAGTGCACCTGACGAATACGGCCGCCCGTGAGGAGTTCCGGCATGTCAGTCTGACGGCCGGGGCCTGTCTGGGTCAAATCATGGGGTTCGGGGCCATGGGGTATCATCTGGCCCTGATAGGATTAGTGCAATATCTCAAGTCCGGTCGTGGGCCGGGTTAACCAATGAGGTGACTATGCAACTGGAGAAAGTCAAAGAAATCATTGACCTAATGACCGCAAACGGTTTGGCCGAGTTTGAAATGGAAGAAGACGGCGTGCGCCTGTCCATTAAGAAGGGCGGGGCCGCGCCGGTTGTGCAGACGGTGGCCGCCCTGGCGCCACCCGTGCTCAAGGCCGGACAGGCCGCCGCGCCGGCCGCCGCGCAGGTGGCTCCCGTGGCGGATGATCCGCGGATGGCGGTCATCAAGGCGCCGTTTGTGGGCACCTTTTACCTTTCCCCGGCGTCGGATGCCGAGTCATATGTGACCGTCGGACAAGAGGTATCGCCGGAGACGGTATTGTGCATTGTCGAAGCCATGAAGGTCATGAACGAGATCAAGGCCGAAATCAAGGGCATCGTTCGCGAAATGCTGGTGGAGAACGCCCATGCCGTGCAGTATGGCCAGCCGTTGTTTAAAATAGAGAAAACATAGAACGCACAGATTTCAAAGTTCCGGGTTCACGGTTGTTGTGTTTTTCCTCGTCGCCGCCTTCGGCGGCAAGGGGCCACTTGGCGCGGCGCCGACGGGGCGTTGTTTTGTCCAACCTTGAACGGTAAACCTTTTGAACCATGCGTCAATAGGATATAGCATGTTTAACCGCATTTTAATCGCCAATCGCGGGGAAATTGCGCTCCGCATTATTCGCGCCTGCCGGGAGATGGGCGTCAAAACCGTGGCCGTCTATTCCGAAGTGGACGAGCATTCCCTGCATGTGCAGATGGCCGACGAGGCCATTTGCATCGGGCCGGCTCCGGCGCAGGGAAGCTACCTCAAAATAGCCAATATTATCAGCGCGGCCGAAGTAGCGGACGTGGATGCCATCCACCCCGGCTACGGCTTCCTGGCGGAAAACGCGCACTTTGTCCAGATCTGCGAAAGCTGTAACATTACCTTCATCGGCCCCACCGCCGAAAATATTCAGAAGATGGGTGACAAAGCCGTGGCGCGCGCGACCATGCGCAAGAGCGGTGTGCCGACCATTCCCGGTAGTGATGGCGTGGTCAAGACCAAGGAGGAAGCGCTGGAGGTGGCTCGCAAGACCGGCTACCCCGTGTTGATCAAGGCGGCGGCCGGTGGCGGCGGCAAAGGTATACGGATTGCCCACAACGACGTGAGTCTGGCCCAGGGATTCATGATGGCCAGTTCCGAGGCGGAGCGGGCGTTCGGCAACGGGGCGGTCTATATCGAGAAATACATCGATAACGCCCGCCATGTGGAAATCCAGATCATGGCCGATCACCACGGCAATGTGGTCCAACTCGGCGAACGCGACTGCAGTATCCAGCGTCGGCACCAGAAACTACTCGAGGAGACGCCTTGCCCCGTGCTATCTTCCGACCAGCGGCGGCGGATGGGCAAGCTGGCGGTGCGCGCGGCGGAGGCCATCGGCTACCGCAACGCGGGCACGATAGAGTTCATGCTCGACCCGGACGGCCATTTTTACTTCATGGAAATGAATACCCGCATTCAGGTGGAACACCCGGTCACCGAAATGGCCACCGGCTACGACCTGGTCAAGGAGCAGATCAAGATTGCCGCCGGCCAGCGGCTGTCCTTCGAGAAAAAAGAGATCAATCCCCAAGGATACGTGATCGAGTTTCGCATTAACGCGGAGGACCCGGCCAATAATTTTGCGCCATCGCCGGGCCTGGTGGAGTGGGTGCATTTTCCGGGCGGGCCGGGCATCAGGGTGGATTCGCACGTCTATAGCGGCTATCATATCCTGCCGTTCTACGACAGCCTGATTGCCAAGGTCATCGTGCGCGGAGATACCCGTGAGGAGGCCATCCAACGCATGTCCGGAGCACTTGGCGAATTTATGATTGAAGGGGTCAAGACGACCGTGCCGCTCGGGCGCGCGCTCTTGAACGATGCTTTGTTCCGCCGCGGCCGTTACCATACGGCGTACTTGGAGCAGTTGCTGAACGATGGATTAGGTGGCGTGGCGTTGGCCGGTACTTGATGCATGGGAGTTTATAAGTGGGTGTAGTGGGAGCGTTTGCGCTACGGTTGCATAATTCATGGGCCTTGCAAAATTGGCAAAAACTGTTTTATTGGTTTTGGCTCAGTAGTTTTTAAGGCAGAGATTGGTGATGGTGTTTGCATAAAACATTTAGCAGTGGTGAAAAGAGTAGATATTATCCCTGAGAGAATCATCGAATCTCATTGCTTGGTCAATTGTGAAGAGGATGAGAGATTTAAGGTATGCTGCTAAAAAAACAAAAGATTTTATGGAAAAGGTTGTTAAGGTCAATCTGAATTTAGTCAGAGTGTATAAGCACGGAGGGAGTGAACATGGATAAGAAAATTTTAGTGGGAATTGTTATGGGTAGTGATTCTGATTTGCCAGTGATGCAAGAAACAGCTAATATTCTTGATAAATTTGGCATAGGTTATGAGATAAATTATCTCCGCTCACCGTACGCCACAAAGGGCTCATGAGTATGCCTCTAGTGCTGAAGAACGAGGTTTAGAGGTAATCATTGCCGGTGCAGGTGGGGCAGCGCATTTAGC
>JAHIMN010000066.1 GCA_018896395.1 Verrucomicrobiota bacterium
ATCAGCATGATCAGCCCGATCTGGACGTAAACGCTGACGTCCATGTGGCGCAGATAGACCGCTAAAAAAGCGCCGAAGACCGCGATGGGCGTGCCCAACAGCACGCTGAACGGCAAGCCCCAGCTTTCATACTGGGCCGCCAGGATCAGGAACACGAATAGAAGCGACAACCCGAAAATGACCCACACCGGAATACCTTGCTGGGCCTGCTTTTCCTGGTATGACATCGCCAGGTAATCATATCCCATTTCCACCGGCATGGTCTGGGCAAAGACCTCTTCCAATGCCTTCATGGTTTGCGCGGAACTATAGCCCGGCGCCGCGGAGACGTTAAACTGGGCGCAACGGTAAAGATTGAACCGCATGGTGAACTCCGGCCCGAAGCGCGACTCCATCTTGGTCAGCGCGGAGAGCGGCGCCATGTCGCCCTGGTTGTTGCGCACATAAAACTGGCCCAGGTTCTCGGCGCGATCGCGGTAATCGCCTTCGGCTTGAACATAGACCTGCCATTGCCGCCCGAAGCGGTTGAAATAGTTGATAAAATAGCCGCCCATAAAGGCCTGCAGGGTTTGATACACCTGGCTGATATCCACGCCCTGCTTTAACACTTTGTCGCGGTCCACATTGACATACACCTGCGGCACGACCGGCAGAAACGTTGTGTTAATGGTTTGTATTTCCGGCCGCTTGCGGGCGGCCTCCGTGAATGTTTTCACATTATCAGCCAGAAATGCAATGTCCTTGCCGGCGCGGTCCTCGAGCAGGAACGTGACGCCGCCGGCCGTGCCAATGCCCGGAATGGCCGGGGGCGGGAAGGAAAACGCGACGGCCTGCGGGAGTTTGGATAAAGCCTGATTGATGTAACCGGCAATGGCCGCGTATTGTTCCGCAGGTTTTTTGCGCTCATCCCATGGCTGAAGCGTGACAAAGAAGAAAGCGTTGTACGTGTTCTGGACCCAGCTCAACATGCTGAAGCCGCAGACGGTGGTGTAAGATTGCACGCCCGGGGTTTTGGCGAGAATTTCCTCGATTTGTTGACAAACCGCATCCGTGCGCTGAAGCGAGGCGGCATTGGGAAGCTGAACGTTAATATACATATACCCCTGGTCCTCTTCCGGGATAAATGTGCCCGGCAGAATTTTGCCGAACCCGCCCACGCCAACCGCAACCAGCGCCAGGAAGACCAGGCTCAAAGCCGTTTTCCGGATGCAGGCCGCGCAGATTGAAACGTAGCGGTTGGTTACGCGGTTGAACATCCGGTTGAAACCGCCGAAAAACAGCGCGAGCGGGCCGCGTGTTTCCTTGCGGGGCCGCAGGAGCATGGCGGAGAGCGCCGGGCTGAGCGTCAAGGCATTGAAGGCCGAAATGAGCACGGAAATCGCGATGGTCACGGCAAACTGCTGGTAGAGCCGGCCGGTGATGCCGGGAATGAAAACGGTCGGTATAAACACGGCTGCCAGGACGAGCGCGGTGGCGACGACCGGCCCGGATACCTCCTGCATGGCCTTGATGGTCGCTTCCTTGGGCGCCATGCCCTCCTCGATGTGGCGCGACACCGCCTCTACCACGACGATGGCATCATCCACTACCAGGCCGATGGCCAGCACCAGTCCGAAGAGCGAGAGCGTATTGATCGAAAAACCGAATACCGGGAACAACATAAAAGTCCCGATCAGCGAGACGGGCACGGCCAGGAGCGGAATCAGCGTGGCGCGCCAGCTTTGCAGGAAAAGAAAGACGACCAGGATCACCAGGAAAAGCGCTTGGAAAAACGTTTTGACAATCTCCTTGATGCCGGTCCTGACGGCCTGGGTGGTATCGAGACCGACCGCGTAATCCAGGTCCGCCGGAAACCGCTGTTTCAATTCGACCATGAGTTTATTGACGCCGTCAACCGCCTGGATGGCATTGGCGCCGGGCAGTTGGTAGAGCGCGATAATGGCGGAGGGCTTTCCATTAAATCGTCCCTTAAGGTTATAATACTGAACGCCCAACTCCACGCGGGCGACATCTTTAAGGCGGATCATGGAACCATCCGGATTGGCCCGGATCACGATTTGGCCGAACTCTTCTTCCGTTACCAGGCGGCCCTGGGCAAGCACGGTGTATGTGTATTCCTGGCCCGGTGGCACCGGCTCGCCGCCAATCTGGCCGGCGGGGTTAACCTTGTTCTGACTGTTGACCGCGCTGATGATGTCCGGGACAGTGATGCCGAGCTTGGCCAACTGGTCGGGTTTGACCCAGAACCGCATGGCGTATTGGCCGGCACCGAAGACCTGGATGCTGGCGATGCCCGGAACACGGAGCAGTTGGTCGTTTAGGTTGATATAGGCGTAATTGGCCAGGAACGCGGCGTCATAGGTGCCTTTGGGCGAATACATGCAAAGGAGCATCAGCGGAGCGGCCGTGGATTTCTGAACGGTGACACCGTAATTGCGGACGTCGGACGGGAGCTGGGAATCGGCCTGGTTAACGCGCATCTGTGCCAGGATCTGGTCAATACTGGGGTCCGTCGTGACATCAAAATTAATACGCATTGACATGGCGCCATTGTTGGCGTTGACGGAATACATGTAGGCCATGTTGTCCACGCCGCTCATCTGCTGTTCGATGGGGGTGGCGACCGACTGTTCCACGGTAAGCGCGTCCGCGCCGACATACGTTGCCTGTACCTGGATTTCAGGCGGGACGATATCGGGGAATTGGGCCGTAGGCAGGCCCAGCATAATGACAAGCCCCACGATAACCATGATGATGGAAATCACCATGGCCACGATGGGACGGTTGATGAAGAATTTTGTCATGGCGTAGAGATCGCCCCGGGGGCGGACATATTCGTTCCGGTTACCGCAGCCTTACCGGTATCCGGCTGATAGGGTTTCGGGTTTACGATCGTGCCTTCGCGAACCTTTTGCGTGCCTTCGACCACCACCCGTTCGCCGGAATTCAATCCCTGCTTGACGATCCATAACGCTCCGCTGCGTTCGCCCATCTGCACGTTTCGGATAGAGGAGCGGTTGTTCTTGTCCACGACCACGACCTGATAGTTGCCCTGCATGTCGTTGACCGCGCGTTGCGGAACCAGGAGTGCGCCCGGATGCATCTGGATGACAAACCGGATGTGGGCATATTGGCCCGGCCGCAGGATGTTATCCGGATTCGGAAACAGACCGGCGAGGAGGATCGTGCCGGTTTTAATGTTCACCTGGCGGTCGGCGAGCACAATGGTGCCCTTGTGCGGATACGTGTTGCCATCGGCGAGAATAAGCTCAAGGTTATTAGTGCGGCGGATGGCATGATCGCTGTCCTGCGTCCTTCGTTTTTCCATTGCCTTCATATATTCCTGTTCGCTGACAGGGAAGTAGGCCTTGATGGGATTTACCGTTGAGATGGCGGTCAGCTCCGCGGTGTTGGGACCCACCAGGTCGCCGATCTGGGCTTCGGCGATGCCGGCGATGCCGTCAATCGGCGAAGTGACCTTGGTGAACCCTAAATTCAGCTCGGTCTGCTGGACGGCCGCCTGGGCCGATTCCAACGAAGCTTGAGCGCCCATGTTGGACTGGATGGCATTGTCCAGCTCTTGCTGGCTGATGGCGTTATTTTTGGCCAGGGGCGTGTACCGCTTGACGTTTATGGCGGTCATATCCAGGTTTGCCTGGGCCTCGGCCATTTGGCCGTTGGCCTTGTCCAGTGCCGCCTGGAAGGGACGCGGGTCAATTTGAAAAAGCAGGTCGCCTTTGTGGACCAGCGAGCCTTCCTGGTAATGCTGAGTCATCAGGTAGCCGCTGACTTGGGCATGGATCCGGGCATTAACCAACCCGTCGAGCGTGCCGATCCAGTCCCCGTAAATAGGGACGTCCTTCTGAATCACGTCCATCACCATCACCTCCGGTGGCCCCATCTGGGGCGCGTGCGCGGTGCGTTTGCAGCCGGAGGTGGCCAGCGCCAGGATCACGATGGCGGGTAGGAGCCATATTGCTACGAGTGTTCTTTTTCTAATCATGTTTGGCCTCACTGGAGGTTCTATTCATGCCACGCTCATGCATAGTCCTCTGAAGCGTGGCTTTATTAATGGTTTTGACAAAGCATAACGTGTATCAAATGGACGAATCAAGCGCAATTTAGTATACACGAGATTTAACGTATAGGAATTTTCACGTCGGCGACAAAGTCGCCAAGTGATCACTTATCCCGATGAATATCGGGATGACGCGGCAAAAAATAATTTTGGTGAGATGTGTGCGTGGCCTTATGAACTCCTTCATCCAACGCATTGTTGAAAACTGGCGCCGGCCCGGTGGCTATCGCGAGGTGTTCAAGATCAGCCTGCCGCTAATCATCAGCATGAGCTCGCATACGGTCATGCTGTTCACCGACCGGCTGTTCCTGGGGCGCTACTCGCTGGATACGCTGGCGGCATCCGTGCCGGCGGGATCGCTGGCCTTCATGTTCATGTGCTTTTTCATGGGCGTAGTCGAGTTCACCAATACCTTTGTGGCGCAATATGTCGGCGCGCATCTGCCCCGACGGGTCGGGAGCGTGCTCTGGCAGGGGATCTATTTGGCACTGGCCGCCGGCATTCTGCTGGCGGGCCTGTCGTTCTTCGGGGAAAGTTTGTTCCGGCTGGCCGGACACGCGCCGCGGATCCAGGAGCTTGAGACGGTCTATTTCCGGATTCTCATGCTGGGCGCCGTGTTCGGACTTTTGCAGAACGCGCTAAGCTGTTTTTATTCCGGGCGGGGCCTGACCATGCCCCTCATGATCGTCAATGTGATCGGCGTGACGCTCAACGTGCCGTTGGATTACATGCTTATTAACGGGCGTGGGGGCTTCCCGGAGATGGGCATGGCCGGCTCCGCTGTGGCCACGGTGATCAGCTCCGCGGTCATGCTCCTGCTTTATATCGGCGTGGTGTTCCGCGAACAAAACGACCGGGTCTACGGCGTGCGCCGCATGTGGGTCTTTGACCGCGTTCTGTTTGGGCGCCTGTTGAAATTCGGGACGCCGTCCGGAATCCAGTTCTTTGTGGATATTTTCGGGTTTGCCATGTTCCTGCTGATGGTGGGGCGGCTGGGCCGCGACGCGCTGGCGGCGACCAATATTGCCTGCTCGATCAACCTGCTGGCCTTTATGCCGATGATCGGTTTTTCGATTGCCGTCAGCACCCTGGTGGGACAGGCCATCGGGCGTGGATGCCCGGAGGATGGCGTGGTCGCCACGCGGAGCGCCCTGCATTTGACCTGTGCTTATATGTGGGTGCTGGCGGCGCTATTTGTCCTGGCACCGGAATGGCTGATTAATATTTTTAAAGCGTCGGGTGATGATGCCGGGGAGTTTACGGCCGTCCGGCGTCTGACAGTGGGCGTCCTGCGCTTTGTCGCTTTTTACAGCGTGTTTGATACGATCAATGTCATTTATTCCGGCGCGCTTCGCGGCGCGGGTGACACGAAATTCATTGGCTGGACGATTGCCTGCCTGTCGCTGGGCCTGATTGTTCTACCGATCACGGCGGGGGTGGTTTATTTCCATTTCGGGCTTTATACCGTCTGGGGCTTCCTGTCCGCCTATGTCTGCGTGCTGGCCCTGGTGTTCCGCTGGCGGTATCGCCAGGGACGCTGGAAGCGGATGCGGGTCATTGAACCTGTGCCCTTGCCGCTGGTCCCGCCCACCTGATTTATGCCTTATTCTATAGGCGCCAGCACGACCCGGAAGCCGATCATGGGATTGCACCGCATGGGATAGGCATCACTGCGGTTCGTGATGGTAATAATGTCCGGTTCGTCGTTATTCCAGCTGGCCCCGCGCAGGGACCGCGTGATTTGCTGGTCGTCGTACCAGTCCTGGCACCATTCCCAGACGTTGCCGCCCACGCCGAATAAACCCCAGGCATTGTTCCCGCTGCGCTTCACCGGACACGTGATAATGAACCCGTCATTATGTCCGCTGATATAGGGTTCATGCTGGAACAGCCGGTAGATTAGCCCGACGCCTTCCTTGCCCCGGTAGTTGAACGTATCCGGCGGCGGCCAGGTATTGCCCCAGGGATACCGGCGGCGTTCACCGCAGGAGGC
>JAHIMN010000067.1 GCA_018896395.1 Verrucomicrobiota bacterium
CGACGGACCCTAACATGCACCGGATCAAAAGCGGATCCACTAAGAGTGCGGATAAGAGCAGGACGTACAAGGAACAGGAAAAGCGGTGTCCGTCACAACGGACCTATTGACTTGCCTTCTCATAAGAGCCTTGGCGAAGGCGGGACGCCGGGAGCGCATGAAGCGTCCCAACGAAGAACAAAGAACCAAGAACTGCTTATAACTGCAGACTTCTCTGACCTCTGACTTCTGACTCACGGAATATGTTCGCGGAGGAAGGCGCGCACGGCATCCGCATCGGCGGGCAAGACCGTGCAGCGCTGGGGCAGGTTGGCGAGTGCATCGAGCACGGGATGATGAGCAATATCCTGGCCGGTTGCCTGGCGGATGGCATCGGCAAATTTGGCCGGATGGGCGGTGGCCAGCGAGAGCATGGGCTCGTCCGGGCTCAGGAACTGGCGCCCCACGTGCACCCCCACGGCGCTATGCGGATCCAGAAGGTAGCCGTACTGTCCGTAAAACTCGCGGATTGTCGCCAGCGCGTCGGCCGTCGTACAGGTTCCGGCCGCAAAGAGCTCTTCCACACCGGCGCTCCTCACCCGATCCAGGCGCAGTTGACCGGACTGCGCAAACGCCTCCATCAGCCGACAGACTTCCCGGGGATCGCGATCCACCCGATAATACAGATAGCGCTCGAAATTGCTCGCTACCTGGATGTCCATGGAAGGACTCAATGTGGCCTGCACCGTTCCACGTTGATAAACACCGGTATTAAAAAAACGGGCCAGGATGTCGTTCTCGTTCGTTGCCAGAATCAGGCGGCTGACCGGCAATCCCATGCGCGCCGCCAGGTATCCCGCAAAGATGTCGCCGAAATTACCCGTCGGCACCGCGATGCGGACCGCGCGCGCGCCGGTCCGCGCCATGACCCGCAAAGCGCCGTAAAAATAGTACACGATCTGGGCCAGCAGGCGCGCCCAGTTTATGGAATTCACCGCGCCCAGTTCATAGCGGTCGCGGAACGGCAGATCTCGGAATATCGTTTTAACGATGCTCTGACAGTCGTCAAAACTGCCGCGCACGGCCAGGCAGAAGACATTGTCGTCCGGCACGGTGGTCATCTGGCGCTCCTGGGTGGGACTGATCCGTCCATGCGGATAAAGCACAAAGATGCGCAGCCCAAAGCGCCCCCGGACGCCGGCAATGGCCGCACTGCCGGTATCACCGCTGGTGGCCGCCAGGATGTTTAATCGGCGGCCCGACTGCGCCAGATAATACGCGAACACGCGGCCGAGGAATTGCAGGGCCACATCCTTGAATGCCAGCGTCGGTCCGTGAAACAGTTCCAGTATATGAACGGAGTTGACGGCCACAACCGGCGTCACATCCGGATGCCGAAAGGTGGCATAACTGTCGCCGATCATTGCCCGCAGGTCGTTTGCGGGCAAATCGGCAAAGCGGCGCATAACTTCCAGCGCCAGCGCGCCGTACTCCAGGCCGGCCCAGGCGGACAGGTCGGCGCGGACATCGGGAATGGCGGAGGGCAGGAACAGGCCGCCATCGCGCGCCAGTCCGGTCATCACGGCCGTTTGAAAATCAACCGCTTCCCCACCGCCCCGTGTGCTGATATAATTCATTTGCGTCGGCGTCTTTCCCGGAAATCGTATTTTCCGTTTACCTTCTGTAGTCGGGGCATACGAATGAGGACGGTTGTAAACGCCCGGTACGTATCCGCCGGCATTTGCTGATAGGTATTGTAGTCCAGCCAGATTTCCTCAATGGGTAAATTTTGAATGGGCGCTAAATCCCGCACAGCCGACTCGCTGATATTCAGCCACTTCAGCGGCATATCTCGCAAGGGATCCAAGTCCTTAACCCGGGTGGCGCGCACGTTCAGCATCTCCAGGGCAAGACCCCGCACCGGCGACAGATCCCGGATATTGGTTTTGCTCAAGTTCAGCCCCCGCAAAGGCATGGCGGCCAGAAGGGTCAGGTCCCGCACCCGCGTCTGGCTCAGGTTCAGGTGCTCGAGTTTCATACCTGTCAACGGGCTGAGGTTGGTCACCTCGGTGTCGCTGATGTTCAACTCCGTGAGCGGCATGCCCGCCAGAACCGTGATATCGCGGATGCGGCTCGCGGTCGCGATCAGTCGCTTCAGCTTCATACCGGTTAGCGGCGCCAGATCGGAGACTTCCGTGTGGCTGATATTCAGGGACTCCAGCGGCAGACCAGCCAGCGGCTTCACATCCCGAATAGTCAGACGGCTGAGCGTCAGCTCCCGCAGGGGCATGCCTTTCAAGACCGACAAATCCGTGACGCGTGTGCCGGTCAAGTCGAGCTTTGTCAGCGGCATGCCGGCCAGCGGCGAAAGATCCTTGACCTGCGTGTAACTGATATACACTTCTTGCAGATGCAATCCCTTGAGCGGCGACAGATCGCTCAGCGGTGTCTTACCCGGCGCCTCGCGCCAATCGTCCGGGCGCGTAACGGCGCACACGACTGCGCGCAAATCCGGCAGACCGGCCAGTGGCGAGATATCCTTCAAATCCAAGGCAATCAGCTCGGCCCGCACGATTTTGCCGGCGCCATCCGTCACGAGTGAAACATTGAATTCGGTCAGACCAGGATTCCGGTCGAGCAACTCCTGGAGCACGGCCGCGCCATTCGGAGGGCCGGTTTTGGCCAAGGCCGGCGCGTTTTCCGCACTCGCGGTCTTGTTCGAATCCGAGGCGATCACCGGTGCCTGCTGTAACGCCGCCAGGGCCGGCGCATAAGCCTGCGCAAATTCTGTCTGCCCGTATTGCTCCTGGTAACCAGCCACGTTTTTGGCCAGCGCCTTGGCCGTTTGCGGCGGATATTTTTTCTGATAGATGGCCATCAGGCATACCTCACAGCCGGGTAAAGGTTCAACCACTTCCACCTGGGCAGCGCGCAACAGCAGGATAAAATCGTTTCGGGCTTTCTCTTCCCGCTGACGGTTTTTACGCTCTTGCAGTTTGGCCATCAGCGGCACTGAAAGGAACGGACCGGCCTGACTCCAGGAGGTTTCGGCCGCGGCCCAGTTTCCATCACGGAGGGCCACCAACCCATGCACCAGGGCCGTGTCCGGCATCGTATTGGTTCCGAGTCGGGCTTTCTTTTCCTCCAGGGACAAATCCTGCAGCCGGATCGCTTTTGACTGGACGATCTGACCGGCGTTGACGATGATAATTTTTTCCACCAGGATCGTATCGTCCTGCACATCCCGCACCACCAAGTGTTCCGGCCCCTTGGTCAAGGCAATAACAACTTCCTGATCCTTTTGCGACCGGAACGAATTTAGCAGACGCTGATCCGCGCGGCCGGCTTCGGCCAGCATGCTTGCCAGCGTCAAAAGGTCGGACCGGTTTGTGGAAAGCACGGTATTATTAGTAGCCTGCTGGACTATTGCCAGCGCGGCGCTGGGGTTGCCTTCCACCAGGCACGCGGCGACATCGTTCAGGATGCCCTGCCATTGCCGACTCTGTTCCTGCTTCTGTGCCTCGGCCGCCTGACGCATTTCTGCCTGTCGGGCCCTATCCCGGTCCAGCCATTCCTGGACTTTGGCCTTTCGTTCCGCCTCGGTCTCGGTCTTGAACGGACCCTCATACTGCTCGAAAAGCTTGGCCGCCTCCCGCCATTTCTGCCGGTCCAGCAGGGGCTGAACATTGGCGTGCAGGGCTTTCATATCCGCGGCCAGGGCCGCGCGCTTCCGTTCCCTGATGCGCGCGATTTCGTCCTCGGCCGCCTGGGCATAACGCGTGCCTTTCGATTGCGCGGCTATCTTTGCAAATTGCTGGATGGCTTCATTGTATTGACCGGGATTCGCCTGGCACCACTGCAAGGCCACTTCTAACCGGTGCTGGGCCAAGGCTTCCGTCTTCGACAACTCAGGCTCCGCCGAAGGCTTCGCCGAGGCGAGGGCTTCCGTCTTCGCCAACCCAGGCTCCGCCGAAGGCTTCGCCGAGGCGAGGGCTTCCGTCTTCGCCAAGGCTTCCGTCTTCGCCAAGGCTTCGCCGGACACGTCGCCCCCTGCCGCCCGCTCGCTTGGGTGACTCGCCTGGGCGACGCGCTTGGTCTTCACGAGCATATTCACCAAGAGCAGGCAGGGCACGGCTAAGACCAGGAGCATAATCACGGCCGCCAACCATTCCGGTTTTATCCATCGCCGGGGCCGAGCAACGATATAAGGCAACGGCTCGCCTGGGCGACTCGCCTGGGCGTAGCGCTCCGGCGGAGCCTGGTCGACGGAGCCGGGCGCGGCCGGCGCCGACTCCGCTGGCTTCTGCACGGGTCCGATATGCGCCGCTGCGTCCAGTTCCTTCAAGCGCTGTTCGCGCGCCAGACAGCGCTTCATGGTGCTGGTGCCGGCCGGCGGTAATGGTCCTTCCGGGAGTATTTCTGAGCGCGCACGGATCATGTCACGGATGACCTCGGGCCAGTCCTTCTGACGATGGGCAGGGTTCTTGGCCATCATTTTTTCAATCAGGCAGGCCACGGCTATGGAAGCATGCGGCTGGAGATCCATAAGGTCCGGAATCTGATCGGTAATCTGGCAATCCATGATTTCCAGGAGCGGCAGGCCCTCAAACGGCAGTTTCCCGGTCAGGCAGTGATACAGCATGGCGCCGAGGGAATAGATGTCGGTACGGCAATCCAGTTTGAGTCGGCCCTGCGATTGTTCGGGGGAAATATAATAAGGAGTTCCAACCACAATACCCGTCCCGAATTTGGCTTTGTCCATGACCGAGCGCACACTCCGGGCCAGGCCGAGATCGGCGACCTTGACGGTGCCGTCGCCGTCGATAATGACATTATCGGGCTTAATGTCACAATGCACGATACCGAAGGTGTCCCAGGCGTAGCGCAAGGCTTCGGCCACGCAGTGCGCGCACAACAGGGTGTCGTTCACGGAAAGACTTGTTTTCCGCCGGATCCAATCCGCAACGCTGTAGCCGGAAACAAATTCCATGACAAAGTAATAAATACCGTCCGGTGATTTACCGAAATCGTATACCTGGACCATATTCGGATGCTTCAACTGGGCCGTGATCTTGGCTTCGGCCAGTAATTTCGCGATATCCACCCCATCGGCGGCCATGGCAGGCGGTAATATTTTGAGGACCACCACACGGTCCAACGAAATCTGGCGCGCCTTGAACACGGCGCTCATACCGCCCTGCGGCAAAGGCGCCAGAATATCGTATCCGGGAATTGTCGGGGTATCCATGGGACAAACCTGTACGTTCACAATCAAGCCGTTTTTATGATTGACTTTACAAGCCTATCTGCTTTAATTAACAAGCATATAGGCAATCATGTGCAGGGTCAAATGGTTTTACCCTGCGGCAGAGGAAATGTAGCATGCCGCATGCAGAATGCAGAAGGAAGAAATCAGAGGACAGAGGAAAGAAGGCGACACGCTCTGTTCGTCATTCTGCCTTTTGCCGTTTTTCGTGTGGACAGGCCATGGCGGAATATGTTATTATTATGGGGTTGTTTATAGCCTGCCTGGGCATTTTGACGGTTTTTTTTGTTACGTTTAAAGAATACGGTGGGCGGATTTTAGCGCTGGTCTCGTCGGAGTATCCATGAATCAGTATAACTGCTAAGGTTACGGGGTTCACGGTTCACCGTTCAACGGTTAGAGCAAGCATGGCTGAACTGGCGGCTGAACCCGAGGTGTTGCGATGCATTTTTAGACTTTTGCGGCTTGCGCTGTGCATGGCTTGCTCCAGAAACCGTGAACCATTGAACCTTGAACCGTGAGTAGCAAATGAAGGAGGGCACACTATGAATCGCACGCGCAAAGGCAAGCATGGCCAGGCTATGACCGAATATATCATTATCGTCGCCATTATCGCATTGGCGGCGTTGGCGGTTTTCGGTCTGTTCGGCGACCGGATTCGTGCCATGATCGGCGGCGCCGTCACGGACCTGGGCGGAGACCAGAGTGAAGTGGATACCGCCACGGAAACCACATCGGAAGACTATCTCAAAACCCTGGGCACCGATACTTACTGAGTGGGCTTACGTCGCTATGGTGCAGACACGTCATGCCGAAGGACAAGCCCTGATTGAATCCTGCATCGTGATCGGCATGATGTGTCTCCTGCTGATGGGCCTCTTCCAATTGGTCCAGCTGTTCATGGCCCAGGAAATCCTGGATTACGCCGCCGGACGCGGTGCGCGCGCCAAGACGGTCGGCTTCAATGATTTCATGGTATCGAAAACCGTGCGCATTGGCGCCATCGCCAATGCCGGAGAGCTGACCTTTCCCGAGCGGACTGGCGGCGGGCCCTGGGTCCAATGGACCCGCCACGAATCACCGCGCATTCCCCATTATCTGCAGAGCGAAAGTTGGGAACTCGACGCCATCCTGAATTACGCGCTATGGGATACGATTGCGTGGTCTTATCCGGCGTCGGACGCCGACATCCTGCATTTTGAGGTCCATCAAGCGGTGCCGCTGATGTTCTTTTCCAATGTGTTCAAGGCGTTTTTCTCCGGGTCCGCCGTTCCGATGCAAGGCGTGGCGGACATTGAAAACCATTATTCACTTTACTTACAATAATCATGACACTTCCCCCCCCAGTCCACCATCCCGCCGCACCGACGGCCGGCCCGCCTGCAACGCTACCTGCCCGCAGTGGCTTCGCCACAGGCGATGCAGGCGGGTGCGTAGCATTGCGGGCAGGTCAAACCATGATTTTCATGATCATGGCGCTCCTCATCCTGGCAGTGGTTATCGTCTGGGTTTTCGATGTGCACACGGTGTTGTATCTCAAAGCGCGCACGCAAAACGCCGGCGACGCCGCGGCGCTGGCCGCGGCGCGCTGGCAGGGCATTTCACTTAACCTGATCGGCGATTTGAACATTCTCCAGGCGTTAGCCTTAAGCCGCGGCGACACAACCGCCGCGGCACAGATAACGGACGTGCAGGCGCGACTCTGCTTCGTGGGCCCCCTGGTCGGCCTGCTGGCATCCCAACAGGCGGCGAAAAACAATCGCGCCTACGTCAACCCGGACTATATGGCAATCTTGATGGAGCATGTGGCAGACGTGTCCGATTATGCCGACTTCTTCCCCGAACCCTATACCAATGCCTGGCCGGAATACGCCGGTATGCTCGCCAACATCGCGGAGCAGGGTGTGGCCGCCGGCCCCGACAACACGTGGTATTTTATTCCTCCGATCACCGACCTGCCCCGTAATTTTTATGAGGCGGTGGCCGGCCTTGACTGGTGCTGGTTTTACTGGAATGACCTGACCACCCTGCAATCCTATTCCGGTTATCAAGATTGGCCGGATCCGCCGACTAACCCGCCGCCCAACACCTTTAACTGCGAAGTGTTCGGTCTCGGCCTGCTCCCGTTCACGACCGTTCTGCCGGGAGGCGCCGGCACCGTGGAGCGCATGAACCAGATCAGCTCTGAACGCGGGATCAGCCCGGAGACAATTTCCAATGAAGTTGCCGGCATCACCAACACCTGGTATGGGTATGCCTGGACCTCCTGGTCGGCACTTGCGCCAGACAACAATTTCCCGATCCTCCCCTTACAGGTGAAACCGGAATACGATTACGCTGGCGCCGATGCTGTTATTCGCGTGGAGGCCACGGCCGATCCGCGCATGCCCACCGTCTTCCCCGGCATACAGCCTTTTTTAATCCGGTCCGCGCCCAGCGCCACACGCCTGACCCAATCCGCCGCGACCGCCGGCGCCATTACCTGGACCGCAGCGGCCAAGCCGTTCGGATACCTGGCCGCGGACGGTAGTCCTGTGCGCCCCGATGCCTACGCCATAGTCCTACCGGCATTTCATAACGTGCGCCTGATTCCCGTGGACGCGGCATCGGGCTCCAATATCGGTGCCTACGATATAGATTGGCACAGGCATAACAAATATCATATGCAGATTTATTGGGAAAGCGGCCCGGCCGGCTTGGAGGCTGACTGCTGGTATTGCCAGCAACTGCAGACCTGGGAGGACCCGGCTTTCCGCCAGCAGGGCATTGACTGGCTGAACGACACCAACCACACCTGCGACCAGGTTGTGGGCGGCGGCGGCGGACCGGGCGGAGGCACTCGCAGGGGACACTGAAGAAATGCAGAAGGCAGAATGCAGAATGCAGAATGAAGAAGTCATAAGGCAGAGGTCAGAAGTCAGAGATCAGAGCGCAGAAGGCAGCACTTTCCGTCCGTCATTCTGCATTCTGCATTCTGCATTCTGCATTTCTTCCCGGGGCCAGGCCATGGTGGAATTCATGGTAGGCCTGGTGGTAATGCTTGTGCTCCTGGCGGGCTTGATCCAGATTGGCCAGCTGACGCATGCGCGTACACGCACCATGATCGCCGCGCGCGCGGCCGCCGGCCTGCTCGCCATGAATCCCACGCCGCCCTTGTCCGAGACCGCGTTGCTCATTACCGACTGGGTCCCGGGCCCCGACCGGCGGCGGCACACGCATGACGATATGGCCCTGGTCACCAGCAATGCCGTCACATTACCCGGCGAACTCGTCGGGCAAGCCCATCTGGAACGGGTGCCCGCTGCGCCGACTAATGCGTTGTCAACGCTGAAGGATTCGCCGAACCCGGCTGGCGATTTTTTTCTGGTCAAGGGGGAAGCATCCGCATCCGTTCCCATCCTGCCGATAATCCGCCGCCTGGTGTATGCCCACCCTACGCTGGAGGTGGAAAGCACCGCCTGGCTGGTTTGGACGGGGGGGATCTACTAATTTCGGATTGCGGATTTATGATTGCGGATTTTTTGATCAGAAATCAGAAATTTGAAATCAGAAATTTGTCGGCAATCCGAAATCAGAAATCAGAAATTATAATGTTGCCCACACATAAATATATCTTCTTGGCAACTTTGATCTGCGTTGCCCTGTCGTTTCCCGCCACGGCCAAGGTGTTCTGGACCCGACCTGCGGCCCGGGGCCATGCCGTGCTGGAGACCACACTCGACTGGAAAACGGTCTATACCAGTTCCGTGCGCATCAATGATGGCCAGGGCAACCTGACCATCACAGGCTGTAACGAGCCCCTGGGCGCGGTGATGACCAAACTCCGGCAGGCTTATGCCTCCTGCGAAACACTCTTGACCTTCCGCCAGAATGAAACCCTGGGCTGGGCGCGGATGCGCGAGGGCGCAACAATCGTAACCTTGCTGGCACTGGCGCCAAACCTGGCGATGGCACCAAACGCGCCGGAACAAACCGCGCTCTTTGTGTTAACCCAGGCACAGGGCGATTTTGACAAGTCACGCTTGCCACCGACTGCGCCACGTCTGCGCGATCCACCGCCCTACCCTGGCAGTCGCGTGCAGACGTACTTGACCAGCGAGGAATCCAAAATGCAGTTGGAAATCTACGCCGCGGCGGCCATGCCGGAGGTCATCCAGCAATATTACGAAAGTACCCTGCTCGGCCAGGCGTGGACGCGCCTCGATCCTACCGGCGCCTCCGCGAGCCTGACAATATACCAGAAAGGCCCCGCGCTTTGCGCTGTGCTGGTGCTCCCGGCCGGCGGCGGCGCCGAAAGTACGATTACAGTGTTGCACAAACGGTTAAAAATGGAATAATGCTGACCACTCAGGTTCACGGTTCAGAGGTTCACAGTTCAGAGGTTCACGGTTCAGAGGTTCACAGTTCAGAGGTTCACGGTTCAGAGGTTCACGGTTCAA
>JAHIMN010000068.1 GCA_018896395.1 Verrucomicrobiota bacterium
GCAGTGGCTGAATCGCCTTGCCAAAACAACCTGATTATGTGTAGTAATATACGCAGATAGCCGGAAGAACGATCAACCGGGCGGGGGAATTCAGAAGGGAGGCTCAGCCAACTTCACATAATCCGGCGCTTCACATAACATTTGCATTTGATCGTTAATCCAGGATACATGGGATTAGATACAGCGGTAAAGCGATTGAAGGGCAGATATTCTGTGCCATGGCGTAAATTTGGCGATAAACAGTCATTATGGCAACCCGGCTTTTTTGATCATTGTATTCGATCCGCCGAATCCTTTAAGGATAAGTGCGCCTATGTGCTTCAAAATCCAGTGCGGGCTGGTCTGGTTAAGAATGTTTCCGAATATCCATGGTTGGGGAGTTTGGCAAGACGATAGGTTGTTCATGTAGAGCCGGTTTTATACCGGCTACCTGAATGGAATAGACATAGCCGACGTAAAGTCGGCTCTACATTACGAAATCCACAAGGTTTTGAAAAATGGGTATGGTCTTTATCCGGATGGCTTTGGCTTGCGCGGACAATCCCACTGTGCCATAGTACTTAACGAGGGGAATGACATTGCCATGCTAATTCGCGTAAAAACGATCCTTTTGCTGACGCCGGTTTTGGCGTTCGGGCTCCTGCTTCCCACCGGGGGTCTGAGCAAAACGATTCCGGTGGAAGGCTGTGCGGCCCAGGTCAACGACCGGATGGTGACCGTGACGGAGGTTATGACCGCCATGCAGCCGGTCGAGCGCCAGTTGCGCGGGACCACCCAGGGCGCGGAGCTGGATCGGAAACTGGAAGAGGCCTATGAAAAGGCGCTCCAAGCCCTGATCGAGCGGGAACTGATCCTCGACGCGTTCCGCCAGCAGAAAGAAATGAATTTGCCGGACAAGATCGTGCAGAGCCGCACGGAAGAAATCGTGCGCACCAAGTTCGGCAACAACCGCGCCGCGTTCCGCAAAGCGCTGGACGAGGACGGGCTTACGCTGGAGGAATGGCAGGCCAATCTGAAGAAATCCATGATCGTGGCCTTCCTGCGCGATCGCGAAGTGGATAGCACGGTATCTGTTTCCCCGCAGGATGTTCGCGCGGCTTACAAAAAAGCGGGCGATACGTTCCGCACCCCCGAGCAGGTTCACCTGCGCATGATCATGATTAACGGCGGCAAGACCGACGAGGAAATTGCCATCAAGCGCAAGCAGGCGGAAGAAGTGCGCAAGCGCCTGCTGGAGGGTGAATCGTTCGAGGACCTGGCCAAGCAGGTGTCTCAAAGCGCGCACGCCAAGGACGGCGGCGACTGGGGCTGGATTGACCCGGCCAGCCGGCGGCCGGAACTGGCCGCGGCCATCCGCGCGATCAAGCCGGGCGATATCAGCGATGTAATCCCGGCCGGCGGGGACCTGTATATCCTTAAAGTTGAAGGGCACCGGGACGCCGCCGTGATTCCATTCGAGAAAGTCTATGACACACTCCTCACCGAGCTGGAAAAGCAGGAAGCCAAACGGCTCTATGATGCCTGGATGGCGCGCCTGAAACAGAAGGCGTTTATTAAGAAATACTAGTCAAACATATTTGAAATTTTAACCACGGATGACACGGATAGCACTGATAAAAGGAGGATATATCCGTGAAATCAGTGTAATCCGTGGTGAGTAGTTACCGGTTTTTCTCCATGAAAACCATTGCCATCACCCTCGGCGATCCCGGCGGAATTGGGCCGGAAGTGGCCCTGAAGGCGCTGTACCAAAACCGCTGGCCGGCTACCTTGCGTTTTGTGCTGATTGGTAACCGATCGATTCTGCGCCGCCAGGCGGCACAATTCCGCCTGCCGTTGCCGCCGGCCTGGCAGTTATCGGATGGGAAAAATAATACCGAGCGTATTGTCAACTGGGAACCCGAGCGTGATCTCAAGCAGAAACCCATACCCTTGACTTGGCGGCCCGCCTGCAACGCTATGCGCCCGCCCGCAGCACTTCGCGCAGCGATGTGGGCAGGCAGCATTGCGGGCAGGCCCGGCGTCACCGGCAAAACACAAGGTCAGGCAGCGGTGCTTTGGATCCAGGCGGCGGTTAGCGGTTGTATGGCGGGGCGCTTTGATGCCCTGGTTACCGGTCCCATCTGTAAACAGAGCCTGCGCCTGGCGGGCCTGCCGTTTCCCGGCCACACGGAATTTCTGGCGGCCCTCACCGGAACGCGCTCCTTTGCCATGATGCTCCTGGGCGGTCCTTTGCGTGTAGTGCTGGTCACGCGGCATCTGCCGCTGGCCAAGGTGGCGGCCGGCATTTCGCGGGCAGCGATTGCGGAAGCTGTCCAGTTGACTGCCCAGGCGTTGCCCTGGCTCGGGGTAAGACCGAAAACCATCGGCGTCTGCGCGCTCAACCCACATGCCGGCGACGAGGGCGTGCTCGGGCGGGAAGAAATCACGACCATCCGGCCGGCGTTGCGTGCGTTGCGCCGCCAAGGGTTGACCATTGAAGGTCCCGTGCCGGGCGACGTCATTTTCCACCAGGCCCTGCAGGGCCGGTATGGCGCGGTCGTGGCCATGTACCACGACCAGGGCCTTGGACCCTTGAAGATGATTGCCTTTGAAGAGGGCGTCAACCTGACGCTCGGCCTGCCGATTGTGCGCACGTCACCCGATCACGGCACCGCCTTTGACATTGCCGGGAAAGGCCTGGCGCATGCCGGCAGTATGGTTGCCGCCATTCGCTTGGCCGAGCGCCTCGCGCGCCGCAAAAATCCGTGGTCTCCGCGATCCGGATTGAGACCGACCTCCGATTTTTGATCTCTGACCTTTAACCTGAATGCGACAAAAACGGACACAATGTATGGCCCCTGTTTTTTTATTTAATTCTTGTTGAAGAATCATGGCGTGACCGGCGTCTTATAGATAGAAATCACCGCACGAAGGAGCGGCATGGATAATATCGCCCAAAGCGGCCCGTCCGTGGAATCGGACGGGAACCTGGAGTTTGAAGCCGTTATAACCGCTCATGAATCGGTTTTGTTGCACTATGTCACCCGCATTGTCAATGATGCCAATGCCGCCCAGGATGTCGTCCAGGAAACCTTTATCAAACTGTTCCGCGCGTGGCGGAACGGCGCCCGCCCCACGGATAACCTGCGGCCCTGGCTCTATCGGGTGGCACATAACGCGGCAATTGACTATATCCGCCGCGAGTCGCGCCTGCGCCGTCTGCATGAGCAGGAAGCGTCGGAACGCGCCGCACCGGTCCAGAACCCCGGCAATCCGCCTGAGCGAGTGCATATAGTCTTGGATCATCTGCGCCATCTGGACCCGGCCGAACAACAGGTATTATTGTTGCGCATGCAGGAAGGCCTTTCGTACCGGGAAATCAGCCTGATTACGGGACGCACGGAAGGGAACATTGGCTGTATGCTGCATCATGCCGTGAAAAAAATCAGCGTAAGCCTGAAAAAAGCCGGCTTCATAAGAAATGGAGGTCTGCCATGAATTGTCGGGAAATACAGGATTTACTGACGCCCTATCTGTTGGGCGATCTCGAACCGGCCCAGGCCGCGGACGTGCGGGCCCATCTTCAGACGTGCGAGCTCTGCCGGAATAGCGTTGAAGATCTGCAAGCGACGCTCCAGCTGTTGCGCGAAGGCCTGAAAGACACCGCGGCCATGCCGCTACGATTGCCGGAAACATTCATTCTGCAGTTTAAAAAGCGACGCTGGCGTCGCCCGCGGATCTCCAAGCCCAAGCCTGCACCCAGGCGCTGGTGGGTAAGTGTCACTCAATATGCCGCAGTGGCGGCTGTTCTTCTGATACTGGCCGGCCTGATGCTTCCCAATCTGTCGTCCGTCCGGGAAAAAGCGCGGCGGGTGAACGATTTGTCGAATTTGAACGGCATTTGGAAATCCGCCTCGGCCTGGGGGTTGAATCCCAGCGATAGTTTCCGGCCGGCTTTTCCACCATCTCTCGACGAACTTGCGAAAGAAGCCAATCTTCCACCGGAAATGCTGGTTAATCCTGAAACGGGCAAACCGATAGAATACTATCCGGGAGCGAGATCCTCAGATGGGGACCGTCCGCTATTGGTCAGCCACGGCAAAGGTGGAATGAATGTGGTCAAGGTGACAGGACAGGGCATGTGGGTCGCGGATGGAACGCCGGAGGCTGTAGCCTTGACAAGACAATTGGCGGGCTTGCCGAAGCAAGTGGCATCCGTGCCTAAACAAACACGTGCAAAGGGGCCACGGTCGTCTGTTATTGACTATTGGAAAGACATCTCCGGCAGGTTTTTGAGGTCCAGCGACGATTCACAAAAAGTGGCCATCCGCGGCTCGTTTGATGAAGGCGCCGTCATGGTCCTACCCCCGTCGGAAGCGCCCCCTCCGCCTCCTAAGGCGAAATCAATCGCAGATGCAAATTTTAAGCAACTGCAAAGTGTCCGATCTTTTCAAAAAAGCTGGGGGGTATCAGGGGGTGAAAGTGGCGAGAGCAGAGGCGGAGTTGGGTCTGTGTACGAGGTTTCTGAATCGCCTTCTGCGGGCAAAGATGAGTATGCGTCTGCGGCGCATGCCAGGTCTGATAAGTCTGCCGATGCTCTTAGATTGAAGGAATCTGAGGGCACCGAACGTGAAGAGGAATCGGCCAAGCCCCTTGAATTCGCTGCCCTATCATCCATCAGGCGGGACTCCTCTCGTCTGACGGCCGACATAGCGGGCCCGCCGACGATGCCCAAGCAGGAGACGGAAGCCGAAACCAAGGAGGTCAGGGTTACCACCACGGCGGCGGCCGTAAAAACCGCCGTGACCCGTATTACCGTCGCGGCGCCGGC
>JAHIMN010000069.1 GCA_018896395.1 Verrucomicrobiota bacterium
GCCTTGACCCAGTAATAATAGAAGACATGGCTGGCGCTTGCCTGGATATCGTCATAGCCCCGGATTGTCACCGTTCCGATCAGGGCGGCGTTGCCCACGTTGGTGTCCGTACTGCGCCAGATCTCATACTTTATGGCGGCATCCACGGTCTGCCACAACACGCGAATCTTGGAGCTGAACGTCCCCTTGGAGGCCGAGATGTTGGAGGGCGTCAGCAGGGCGGCCCGCCAACCGCTGGCGAAATCGCTATTAGTGCTCATGTCCGGCGTGCAAGAAAAGACCCAGTAATAATACGTCAAGATGGCCTCAACGGTGGTATCGTCATAAGTCGTGACCGCCGCGGGTACCGTTCCCAACAGCGAGGCCAGGCCGATATTGGTATAAATACTGCGCCAGATCTCATAATTCACGGCGCCGCTGGAACCAGTCCAACTCAGGGCGACGCGGTTAGTGTACGTGCCGCTGGTGGCCGTCAGGCCGGTTGGCGCCGGCAGAAAACGCCAGCCCGAATCCGGTATGCTGAAGGCGCTATCCCCACCGTAATCGTTGATGGCCCGCACCCAATACCACCGTTTAAGGCCCGGATTGACGGTGGTATCATAATACGTAAGGTTGGTCGCCGTGCCGACCAGCGTGGCCGAGGCCAGGATGTTGGTATTGGCTCGCCAGACTTCATAATGGTTCACGTTCGTCGTCGCCTGCCAGCTCAGCTGAACACCGCCGGTGTCCGTGCCGGCGCTGGCCGTCAGACCGGTCGGGGTACCGACACCGATAATCAATACCTGGACAGTGACAGACACGGTCGAGCTTATCGTTCCGACCGGTGTATACACGGTAGTGCTATTGGTGGTATCCACGGTCTGGATCGTCAGGGTTCCGTTATAACTGCCGACGTTCGTGGTCATGTTGACGAATTGGACCGTAATGGCACGGCCTTCCCCGTTTGTGCAGGCGCCGTTAGTGCCGTCCAATAGCAGCCAGGCCGAGGTGCTGGTCACGTCATAACGCATGCCCGCACGCGGCGTGACGGCGTTGTTGCTGAGCCATAGGTTGGTCACGGCCGGTTGGTCGCCTTTTGAAATGGTCTGCGAGTAATTTATCCAGCTCACTGCCGGTATGGGATGAGAAACAGCGGTGGCGACAACCGTGACTTGATCCGTTACGCCGGCACCAACGTCGGTAACCACGTCAAGAGTGGCGGTATGAATACCCACATTTACGTTAGTGAAAGTCAAGGTGATGGTATTGGTGACATTCGTCAAAGTGCCGGCACACGGCGCCACGGTCATCCAGGGTGCGGGTGGTCCATTGGTGGTGATCGTAAATGCAGGTTCACCGAGACCGGACATGACGACAATGTCAAAAGACTGCGTGGAAAGCAAAGGCGTATTCCCCTGCATGACCCAACTGTTTGTCAACGTCTTCGGTCGCACTTCGTACACCACGAAGAGGGCATGGTCGTAGATATAGACATTGTCGAGGTAGGTGGTTGCACCCCCGCCGTTATATGTGTCGAACCCGTTCATGGCGGCAATGTTCGTGTTGGCAAACCCGAGGTTCGTGGTCAGTAGATTCGTGCCTTGGGCAATCTGCCACGACTTGATCGAATAATCCATAAACACATCCAGGTTGGTTACCCAGGTGTTCGAAGCCACGGGCGGAACCGTCATGCCGTAAACCGTTTGCGTGATGGTAACCCAGTTGCTGGCGCTCCCGTCATAGGCGACAAAATAGCCGTTGCTGCTCAAGTATAAGACCGCCACAGTGTTCGTGTTCACGTCCGGATAATTGGTGCCTTCGTAGCGCACCAGTTGGACTTCCAGGTGAAGCCACATATTGGTGGGGCTGGCATTCGTAAAACGGTTGGAAAGCGTCGTGTCAATGGGGAGCATGGCGGCTTTGGTACTGTTGGAAGCCGCGATATTGGTTTGCACGATAACATTGGTGTCGGAGGCGTACCAGTAATTCAAGCCATTCGTAAGCTGCGTGCCCTCGTCATAGCTTTCGAACGTGTCGAAGTACACGTTGGTCAAGGCGCTGGCGCGATTGGGCGCCAGCCAGCTCAAAGCCGCAACGCACACGATTGCCGACCATATCTTGACTGTTTTCGTTTTACAATCCCCTCGGATGAAGGTTTAGGATGATCAAGTGCTAATGCTTTTAGGTCTTTATTTAAATAATGCACTATTACACGCGATAATGCAAACAAAAGATGTATAAAATAACACCCGGGGTGGTAACAAACGGCCGGGGGTTACCCCGCCCTGGTCAAGGCTGTAATTAATTTGCGATGCTGGGGAAATCGCTCCAGCAGGTTGGACCGTCGTCCCGCCGCGAAATCCTGGAACTCGAAGCCCGGCGCCACGGTACAACCGATGAGCGCATAACCACGTTGACTGGCCCGCCCGCAATCCGTCAGCCGACGGATAGCGACTGCCTGCCCGCAATGCTGCGCATAGCGCTGTAGGCGGGCGGGCGCGGCCAGCCGCGCCCCCATCCACGTGCCGGCTGGAATAACAACCTGGAACTGTTCGCCGGCGGTCGCACGACGGCCCAGGCGCACTTCCCTGGACGTCCCGTCGGGTGCGATCATGGCCAGGAGCAGGGCGCTGCCATCATAAAAATGCCATTGTTCATCCGACGCGAGCCGGTGCAGGGTTGATATTTGCGTGCCGGCCAGTAGGAAATAAATCGAGGTTGAGAAAGAACGCGGTCCCCGGTAACGTGCCGGCAAGGCCGCAGCCGGGATTTGCTCAACCGAGCGGTATATCTCGCGGAAATACCCGCCTTCGGGATGTGGCTGGAGCGCCAGCTTGGTTATCCAATACCTGGACGTTGGTTGCATGCGCATGGTTTATCCCGTTTAAAGGGGCACAACTCACAACGGCATTCTATTATAGGTTAAGGAAATGGATATGCAAGCGTGCAAAATCAAGCTATAACCATCTTTACGTCGGCCGGGGTTTGCGGTAAGTTGCAATCCATACGGAGGAGAGTATACCCAAATGAAAAGTGCGGTAATTTTATTGAGTGGCGGGCTGGATTCCTCCACCTTGCTTCATTACGTAAAAAGCAAGCTTGATTCCCGGCCGCTCTATGCCCTGACGATCCGCTACGGCCAGAAACATGTGCGCGAAACTGCCTGCGCCTTTGCCCAGGCGCGCGCGGCGGGCGTTGAAGAACACCGGCAGGTAGATATTGCCTTTTTCGGCGAACTGGTGGCCGGCGCCTCGGCCCTGACCGATCCGGCCGTGCCGGTGCCGGCGCTGGCCGAATTGGCGCCGGGTCAGCTTGACCAGCCGCCGACCTACGTGCCCAATCGCAACATGCTGTTCCTGGCGCTGGCCGCCGCATATGCCGAAGCCAAGGGCATCGCCAATGTTTTTTACGGTGCTCAGGCACAGGACCGTTACGGTTACTGGGACTGCACTCCGGAATTCCTGGATCGGATGAACGCCGTACTGGGCCTCAATCGCCGTCAGCCGATCATCCTGCACGCGCCCTTCATGATGATGCACAAGAGTGAGATTCTTAAGATCGGCCTGGACCTGGGGGTGAATTACGCCGAGACGTGGAGCTGTTACTGCGGTGAAGACAAATCATGCGGCGTATGCCCGTCCTGCATGGAACGTCGGGCCGCCTTTGCAGCCTTGCATGTCGCCGACCCGGCTGCGGGACGGACGCCAGCCGCCGGACGCCAGCCGCCGGACAGGAGAAAACGACACGAGCGGGGATAAATCCGGAGTTTGCCACGCGTAACGCATGGTCTGCCGTCCGTTTTCACTCTTCGCTGGGCGGGCATTCGGCGTCCGGTGTCAGGCGTCTGTCCTTACTCTTCTCTGGTCCGGTCTCCGGCGTCTGGCTTCTGGTGTCCGCTTTCAGGCGGGCTCTTAAAGCTTTCCACTACCCACCGGGACAGCTCCCGGTCGGGCGCCTCGACGATCGCCCGTGTGATTTCAAATGCGGTCCGCCCTGTGTTTTTGGAGATCAGTTTCAAACCGTGCTGGAAGTCCCGGAATTTTTCGCTGAAAATTGTGCGCATGGTTTTGTCCTGCGTGGTGCTCAGTTCCACGAGCAGGTCCACGGCCTCGTCGCTGAAGACCAGGTCCAGGGCATGCTCCTCCTTAAAGCGGCGCGCGAATTCCGCCACTTCCGATTTCAGCAGGTTGCGCTGGGATCGCTGGTTCTTGCGGAGCAGGCTCTTGAGCGCGCTTTCCGGGTCCGTGACGGTGTCGGAATCAGCCTCAAAGTTTTTAACGGCGGTCGAGGGTAACTGGAATTTGAAATTGCGGAACACCTGCTCCATCACGGTCATCAGCCCGCGTGCGCCGGTCTGCTCCAGAATAGCCCGCGTGGCGATTTCAGCGATGGCCTCCTTGGTGATCGTAAAATCAATGCCGTAACCGCTGAAATCCTGGCGGTACTGTGCCAGGATGCTGTCCTCCGAGGTCAGCATAATCTGCTGGAGATCGGCGGCGGTCAGCGCGTCGCAGGTCACCCGCACGGGGAGCCGCCCGATGAATTCCGGCTCAAACCCAAAATCAATAAAGTCCCGGGTTTGGGCCAACTTCAGGTATTCATAGTCGGCCCGCGGGGTCTTGTCGGTCTGTGTGAACCCGATGGGCGCAACGCTGACGCGTTGTTTCACCCGCTCGGCCAGCCGGTCGAAGGCGCCGCTGACAATGAACAGGATGTGGCGCGTGTTAATGGTGCGCCGGGGCGGCTGGCCACTGCGTTGGAGTTGCATGATGGCTTCCATCTGGCCGAGCAGGTCGGTCTGGCTCTGCAGGCTGACGTCAGTTTCCTCCATGAGCTTGAGCAGGTTGACCTGCACGCCGCGCCCGGAAACGTCGCGGCCATAGGAGGTGGGCGCTCCGGCGATTTTATCAATTTCGTCAATATAAATAATTCCATATTGCGCCAGGTCCACGTTGCCGTCGGCGGAGCGCGCCAGGTCCCTGACCAGGTCCTCGACGTCGTGCCCGACATAACCGGTTTCAGAAAACTTGGTGGCATCGGACTTGACGAACGGCACACCGATCAGCCGGGAGATACAGCGCATCAGGTAGGTCTTGCCCACCCCCGTGGGACCCAGGAGGATAATATTCTGCTTGGCATAATCGCGCTTGCGCAGGGCCGGGTTTTCCAGGCATTGCCGCACGTGGTTATAATGGTCGCAGATTGCCACGGCCAACACCTTCTTGGCCTCCGCCTGCTGGATGACATACCGGTCGAGATAGTCCCGGATATCACGCGGCTTCAGGTTGAACTCGCGTATGCGCCGGAGCTTTTCAGCCGTCGCCGCATCGTCGCCCGGCGGGGGGCGCTCGCCGTGATCGGCCGATGCGGGTGCCGCGTCGGGGCGAACCAGCGGGTTGGCGTGCGCTTGGCGCAGTATGTCCTGAAATTGCTTCTGCCAGTCGTCCATGGGGCTTTTAGGTTCGTCAGCGCTCATGGAGAAACTATAAGCCAATGACTCCCGCCAGGCAATCAATATCGTGCTCCCGTCGCGAACCAAGGCAATGTCGTAAACCGCTTTGGATTGTATTCCCTGATTTTCTCTGCTTGACTCCACGCAATGATCTGATATCACTGGCGGCCCATAGGGACGCCGAGGCTGTAGGAGTTTAGACTGTAGACTGCCAGGCTCCGCGGCGTGTCCCGCCGACCAGGCTACGCCGAAGCGCTACGCCCAGGCGAGA
>JAHIMN010000070.1 GCA_018896395.1 Verrucomicrobiota bacterium
CAGTCCATCACGCACAAGTTCGAGGTGGGCGGGCACCAGGGCTACCTGACCGTGGGCCTTTACGAAGACGGCACGCCGGGGGAATTGTTCATTACCATGGCCAAGGAAGGCAGTACCGTCGGCGGTATTATGGATGCCTTCGGCACTGCCATTTCCATGTGCCTCCAGTACGGCGTTCCGCTCAGCACGCTGATTGAAAAATTCTGCCACAGCCGCTTCGAGCCGAGCGGCTTTACCAAGAACCCGGAAATTCCCTATGCCAAGTCGCTGGTGGATTATATTTTCCGCTGGCTTGACCTGACCTTCCCGGATGGCCGAAATCAGACCATGCGGCTTCTGCAACCAAGTCAAGACCTTGCCGAATCCAAGCCGGAGGTTGCACCGGCCATAGCGATGCCAACCAATGCGGCCGCCACGCCGGCTGAGGTCAACGCGCCCGCGCAATTCAAGGATACCCAGGCTCCGCCAGAGGCTCCGCCGTGGCAAGTGCAGGCCGATGCACCGCCGTGCGATAAATGCGGCGCCATTACCGTGCGCAACGGCGCCTGTTACCGGTGCTTCAACTGCGGCAATTCCATGGGATGCTCCTGAAAAAATCGGGGTGTCGGGTTCACGGTTCACCGTTCAACGGTTGAACGCAGCAGGCCATAGGCGATAATTGCGGTGCATATTAACCTTAAACCGTGAACTTTGAACCGTTGAACCACAGAACCTGATCATATATGTTCGCGTTACGTTCCATGGAGTTAGCCAAGGCTTCTTTCTGGCGCAAGCCGATCATTCTGCTGGCCACCGGTTTCGGCCTGGGACTTAGTCCGGTGGCGAGCGGCACGGCCGGAACGTTGCTCGGTTTCCCGATCATGCTCGGCCTGGCGCCGCTCTGGGCGCACCCGGCGTTCCGGGCGCATTCCGGAAACGGCGAGCTGATGGCGCAGATGATCGCGGCCTTAGGCTTGCTCCTGCTGGCCATCCCGATTTGCGATGTGGCCGAAAAGCATTTCGGCCGCAAAGACGATGGGCGCATTGTGGCCGATGAATTCATGACCTTCCCCATCGGCCTGCTGGGATTACCGCTCAGCCCCTGGGTACTCGCCCTGGCTTTTTTCACCAACCGGGTGTTCGATGTGCTCAAGCCGTTTCCGGCGAAGGGCCTGCAACGCCTGCCCGGCGGCTTAGGCATTGTGGTGGACGATGGCGTGGCGGCGTTATATAGCTTGCTGGTTAATCACGCGATATATTACCTGGTTCTACGGTAACTACAGGGGAGGAGCCAGAATTCAGAATTCTGTCTTCTGACTACTGACTACTGACTTCTGGATTCAGGCCCCGAGTTTTGGACCCGTCGCGCCCACGAGAAAATACTGGGTGTAGGTTCGGCGCACCCGTTGCTGACAGGTATCCAGCTCGGTCATCAGGCGATCCGCCGTGCTATCCGGACCCAGGACCCGCCGCGCCAGGGCAGCGCGCGCATCCTCCGATTGCGGAATAGCGTGAATCTGGCGATCCTCGAAAATCTGCAGGATATGCTCCACGCGGCGCAAAAACGTGTAATCCGCCTGCAACTGGCCGACCACCTCCTCCGGCAGCAGGCCGCACGTTTTCAAACGCTCCAGCGCGGAGAACGTGTTCCCGTCCAACAGCTCGCCCTGGCGGGGGGCATGAATTAACTGGAGCCCCTGGACCAGGAACTCGATGTCCCGGATCCCACCCAGCCCGCTCTTCACATCGGTGCTCCCCGTCGCCGCCTTTGACGGCAAGGGGCCACTTGGCGCTTTGCGCCGACGTGGCGGCATTTGGCCGGGCAAGTCCCGCGTAACACGGGCCAAACTTGCCGCGCTTTTAGCGCGATCCGTCTTCCCGATGGCTGTTTCCCGCAAAGTTTCGATTGCAAGGATGATCGTTGTGGCCGGCCGCGGCTGCATGAAAATCGGCCGAACATGTTCCAAAAAGGCGGCGCCAAGGGCCGCATTGCCCGCCACGGGACGCGCCTTGAGCAAGGCCTGGATTTCCCAGAGCGCGGCCTTCTTCGCATAATAATCCGCGAGAGCTGCAACAGTATAGACTAACTGGCCGGAGTGGCCATAGGGCCGCAGGCGGAAATCCACCCGGTAGGCGTGCCCTTCCTCCGTGTGCGCGGACAGGTTTTGGCCGACAGACTTCAACACGCTGGCGAACAGCTCCATCGGCTCCCGCCGGCCACCGGCTAACGAAGTCCCGGGCAACACATCGGCGCACACTCCCAGCAGATCAATATCGGAACTATAATTCAACTCTCCGCCGCCCAATTTGCCGAAGGCCAGAATGCAAAAACTGTGCTCCCATGGTTGCCGTTCCTGGATACGGCCGGCGCCGACGCTTTCCCAGGCCCATTCCAGGGCAAGCCGGATGGAAGCTTCCGCCAGGGCCGATAGTGAGGCGGTAATGTCCTGGATGGGCGCATGCAGGCAGATATCGCGCGTGCCGATGCGTAAAATCTCCCTGCGCCGGAAGCGCCGCAGGCCGTTGGGCTGGTCCGCGCGCGTACACCCGGACACAAACGCGCGCAAATCGGCTTCGATTACATCGCGTGGGCGCGCGGCGTGCAGAATTGTGGAATTGGTGACCCAGTCGAAAAAATCCGGATTGCGAATGAGTGTATCGGCCAGGAACTGGCTGGCCGAAAAAATGCCCATGAGAATTTCCAGCCGACGCGGCTGGGACAAAAGCAACTGAAAATGGGCGGCGGCATCCGGCAAGGACCGCGCGAAGCGCTCCCAGTTGTTTAGCGCCATGTCCGGATCGGCGACCCGCCGCAGGAAATCACAGGCCAACACGGCCAGGCGGGCAAATAATTCCTGCTGGGTGGCCTGCCCGCAGTCGCTACCGCTCCAGCGTTGCAGGCGGGCGGCGCCGGCCAGCTTGCGCAGATTTACGTTAGCCCGCTCCGTGTCCCGGAATCCCGCCTTGATCAGGATGTGATTCCGCAGGTCCGGTGGTACCGTCCCGGAGAGCACGAGATCGGCCACATTGCCGACGGCTTGCCCCGGCATGGAATCGCGGCCGAAATGGTGTTCCATGAATGCGCGCACGACGGCCGTGTGGGTTTCAAAGTCCATGCGCAATTGCTGTTCCGGCTTCAGTTCGCCGCCGCGCTGGTAGCCCATGCGCCGGGCCAGGTGCGCGAATTCGTCCGATCCTTCCGGCGGCAGGAATAAATCGCGGGCTGAGCCGCGCAACATGCGCAGACCGTTGATGAGCTGGCGTAAAAAGTAATACGCCGCCGCGAGCCGCCGGCTTTCGTCCGGGGTCAGTACGCCCAACTCCGCGAGCGCGTCCAGGGCTTCGTGAATGCGCGGGGTCCGCAGCCGGGGTGATTGGCCGCCATGCATGACCTGCAGGATCTGGACATCGTATTCCAAGTCCACCAGGGCGCCGGGACTGAATTTGGCGTTATAGCGTTCGGGGGCGGCTTTTTCCGAGAGCTGGCGGGCGCGCAAGTCACGCAGGTCATGGATATTCACGTGGCGGATGGAATATACAAACTCATCCCGCAGGCGCTCGACCTGTGCGCCGAGGGCGGGATCCCCGCCGACGGTGCGCAGGCGCGTGAGGGCCAGGCGCTCATAGGCATGGGCCGGGCCGCCCGCTCCGTAGTAGCGGCAGAAACTTTCCAGACTGCATGCCATGGGGCCGCCGGCGCCGTAGGGTCGCAGACGCGTATCCACGTGAAAAATGCCTTCACGCTTGGCCTTGATCACCTCCGCCAGCAGACGCACGAATTGGTCGAAATATTCGGCGTTTTCAACGACCTCCGGCCCGTCCGTGTGCCCGCTGTCGCTATAAACGAACAACACCTCGATATCCGAGGCATAGCCCATGGCAACCCCGCCGAATTTGCCCAGGCCGCAAAGGGTCCAGCAGGCCTCCATCCCGGCCACGGTACGCGGAATTCCAAACCGCGCCTGCAGATTGCGCTGCACAATGTCGGCGGCGGCACGGATTACCAGCTCCGCCAGGCTGGTCAGCGCTTCCGCAAATGCGCGCGTCCCGACCGTCCCGACCTCGCCGAGAATCGGGAGGACGGCCGGATTCAGAATATGGTCCAGGTCAATAAGAAAGAGTTCCCGATCCTTAAAGGCATTCAGCCGCCGGCCTTGTTCCTCGAACCGGGATTCGCCGTGCAAGCGCTCCTGCAAATCCGCTTCCTGTTCCGCTGCCGTGCGGGCAAAGTGATGGCCAACCACGTGCGGCTGGAGCATCGGCAGGAGCGACTCGTACTGCAGGCGGACAAAATCCTCCCACACAAAATCGCTGGTGCCCAGCAGGCGTGCCAGGTCCTGCAGGGTGCGGGGATTGGAGAACATCTCGACCCACTGCCCCCGCTCCGGCAGTTTAAGCACCGCATCTACCATCTGCTCGAACCGGCACAACGCCGCATAGGGATCAGGCGCGTGGCAGACAAAATAAGTGAATTGCTTGGTCAGCAGGACCGCCAGCCGAATGCGGTCCAAGCTCGCGCTTCCCTCCGTTAACGCGTGCCCGCCCCCATCGAGCACGTCCATTTCATCCTCGACCCGGCCTTCCACGGTACGGATGCGGACGCGCTCTATGGAAACACCCTGTAGTGCGAGGGCCGTGCTCAGGGCATACAGAAAAGCCGGCGTATCTTGGGCCGTTACGCGCAAACGGGTATAGCCTGCGCGGGTGTCAATCTCCATGCTGACCGGGTAGAGGACGGACAGATTAGCCAGGTCGAGCTCCGCTAATCGGCTGGCCACCAGTTCATTGACCTTGTGACGGGCCTCGGTCTGGCCCTCCGCGTTCCGGGCGCACCCGGCGTTTCGGGCTTCCAGCAGACCGATGACCTCTTCCAGACGCTTGACAAACTCGCAGCGCCAGTCTGCGGGAGCCAGGTCATGCCGGATGACACCGGAAAAACGGTCAATGATTTTTCGCCGCTTCAGGAGAACTTCGTCATTGGATTCGCTCCGGCGGCGGCGTTGCGCGGCCGCTTTCGCTTTCGCATGGGCATAGGTAAATACGTCGCCGGAAAGGATATCGAAGCCCATGGCAGAGAGCACGCCGGTAATTAACGAAAACTCGGCGGGATAATCGAAAGCCAGGACTGTGCAAGCGGTTTGGCCTTCCGGACCCGACTCGAAAATGACCGCCGCCGGGTGTTCTGGCCGGAGCTGTTCCAGGGCGCGCAGGTGGGCATGCATCTGCGGCAGGTTGAACACGGCAAAATAGTTTTCATCCAGCCGCGCCAGGTATTCGTTGAGCGAGGGTTCCGGAATATCGGGACATTGCGCGCGTAAATCTGCGAGGGTCGGTTTCATGATTTGTAAGCGTTCACAGAACGCTGAAATTGGAAACTGGAAATTGGCGCCGAATCGGAATCTTTCTTTCCTAATTTCTAATTTCGGGTTTCTAATTCCAAATTTACCGCCAGAGGCGGGTCTGCCTAAGGCATGATCCGCCGCCGCGGATCGGCCTGTGGCACGCCAAGCCGCGAACGGTTACCTTGCATTTATAACCGGTTTTGCCCATTCTGTCCAGCCGACCGTTTATATCTTTCTGCACTTGTTGCTTGCCCGTCCCTGATCCTCGTCTAACGTTTGGCGGATTCCGGAAAAAGTGATGCGGGCGACAGTCGAAAACTGCCCCAACGCGGTCGCAACGCGCCACCCGCCCTCCAAGTGCCGGAAAATAACGGGAAACTTGGGGAATTTGCATGCCGCCCTGCCCTCGCACAGCGGCTTGTTGTCACCTCGCCGCCGCACTGGTGCGCTCGACGCGCCTTAGGCGAGGATTTGGGATCCGTTAGTCCTCTTGACATCATTTGTAAATGTGCCTACGCTTTTCTCCCGTCACGTGTCTGTATGTCATGTGTCGCTCCTCGTGTTTGTTCAGCCTTAGGCGGATCCGCCTATGGAGGGCGCTCTGCTCTGAATGACCGAAGAAGCAGTTTTTCAACAGCCACTCAATATTACACCGATTCGGTGCAATATTCAGGTAATAAAAAAGTCGTCTCTCGCCTCAGCGGAGCCTGGAGCCTCTGGCGTAGCCTGGGCCGGATGGCCTAAATAGATACGTCTTTTCACAACGAAAGGAGCGCTCATGAAAACGTCGTCGCCGGCCAGGAAAACCCGCACCGTATCCCGCCCTGTCAACCTTGCCCGGCACTTTAACTGGCCACGCCGAGTCCCGAAAAGCGAGTGGTGGCAGGAACTCGCCGCCCAGGTCCGCGACTATCCCTGCGGCCGGCAAACGTCCTGGGGAATTCCGTTCGCCCTGGCCGACACGTCTCCGCTCCGCGTAATCATGGTCCGCGCCGGGGCGCCCGACGTCCAGGTACCCGTGAACGGACTCGCCAACTACCTGTGCGTTCTCCACGTCTGGCAGCAGATCCCGGAAACGATCCGCCGGGAAGATCCCACCGAGGGGCTGGTCGTCGGGCAGTATGAACTGGTCTATGCCGACGGCACCCGCCACGTCCAGCCGGTCCGGGCCCGGTTCGAGCTGCGCATGGTCGAGAGCCCCGGCCCGGCCTGGCTGGCTGTCCCGTTCGACATGCCCCGCACCGCCGATCCTGCCGGGAAAGTACCCGGCGATATGCTCTGGGGCCGGCTCCAATTCGGGATCGCCGGGTCGAGGTCCGGCGAAGCGCCCCTGCTCTACGCCATGCCCAATCCGTGCCCGGACAAAACGATCCGCTGCGTGATCATTCGCGGCCTCCAGGAGTCGCCACTGCTGGTGGCCGGGCTGACGTTCTTCCGGGGGGCCGGGCATCCCTTTGCCCATCTGCCGCACCGCACCTATCGCGTCTCCGCGGGCGGGCAGCCGGCCAAAGTCAAGAAGGCGGACGTCGACCTGGGTGTCGTCGCCCGGATCGAGCAGACCACGGGTCCCCGCGGCAAGACCTGGCTGAAGTCTTCCTACGCCGGCACGTCGCAGGCGAAGGAGCCCGTGCAAGACGGTGAGAGCCTGCTCGAACTGGTCGGCGCCGAGGATGCCACCGTGTCCGTGACCCTCGAGCACGGGAAGAAGGACCGTCGGCATGCGTTCTCCCTTGGCGAAGCGTTTCACCAGGGAAGGAGCACGGCCGGGGATGCGAGGCTGGAAGTCCTGGGCCGGCATCGCCAGTGGATGCGGGTAAGGGTCATCGATTCCTCCACCGGCAGGTCGACTCCCACGCGGATTCACTTCTCCGGGTCGCGCGGCGAGTACCTCGCCCCCCACGGCCACCACGCCCAGATCAACGCCAACTGGTTCGAGGACTACGGCGCCGACGTCGTCGTCGGCGGCCGCAACTACGCCTACGTGCACGGCGAATTCACCACGGACCTGCCCACCGGCGACCTCTACGTGGAGATCAACAAGGGCTTCGAGTACGAACCCGTGCGCCGCAAGGTGATAATCCGGCCAGGGCAGAAAGAGCTGGAGCTGAACATCGACCGGTGGAAGAACCTGCGCCGCGACGGCTGGGTGACGGCCGACACGCACGTCCACTTCATCAGCCCGCACACCGCCTGGCTGGAGGGCGAAGCCGAAGGGGTGAACGTGGTCAACCTTCTCGCCTCCCAGTGGGGACGCCTGTTCACGAATGTCGGCGATCTTACCGGCCGCGTGGGCGTGGCGGAAGGCGACACGATCGTTTATGTCGGCACGGAGAACCGGAACCACATGCTCGGGCACATGTCCATGCTCGGGACCCAGGGCCTGCCGGTCTATCCCATGTGCTGCGGAGGAGTGACCGAATCGTGGGTGGGCGATCCCGATTTCGTGACGCTGGCCGAGTGGGCGCTGGAGAACCGCCGCAAGGGCGGCGTGGTCATCCGGCCACACTTCCCGTTCTGCGGGTTCACGGAAGACCCCGTCCCCATTCTCAAGGGGCTGGTGGACGCGCTGGAGATCAACATGACGAGGGAAGGCGGCTTCCCCATGCAGGAGTGGTACCGGTACCTCAACTGCGGGTATCGCGTGGCCATCGTGGGCGGCACGGACAAGATGGGCGCCTCCACGGCGCTCGGTTGGATGAGGACCTATGCCCAACTCGACCGGAACCGCCAGTTCGACTACAACAACTGGGCGCGGGCCGTGCGAGCTGGCCGAACCGTTTCCACCAATGGCCCCCTGATGAGCCTGGCCGTGGAGGGCCGGGCCATCGGCGACGCCATCCAGCTCCCGCGGACCGGCGGCACACTTCACGTAGAGACAACGGCCGAGAGTTGCTGGCCGCTTGGAAAGCTCGAAGTCGTCTACAATGGCCGGATCGTCGCGTCGCAGGAGGCCCGCCGCGGCGCGCGCCGCCTACACCTGCGCGAGCGCGTCGCCGTGCCCGGCAGCGGTTGGATGGCGGCGCGGTGCTACGGGCAACAGAATCACCCCGCCAGCTACGTAGCGGCGCACACCTCGCCCGTCTACCTCAAGTGCGGCGATACGCGGGCGTTCGACGGGCCGGCCGCGGAACACATGCTGGCCCTCGTGGAAGGCGGCATGGAGTACCTTCAGACCCTCGCAACGGTTTTCGACGAGCACTCACGCCGCCGGATGGTGAAACTCTTCAAGGAGGCCCAGGCGGAGATCAAGGGACGGCTGGTGGTCGAGGCCCGGCACGCGCCGCATCACGGCGACGGCGCCTACCACACCCATGGGCAACCCTTGAGTGGCTGTTGAAAAACTGCTTCTTCGGTCATTCAGAGCGGAGTGAAGAATCTCCAAATCGCAGATTTGGGCCATTTTTGAGATCCCTTGACTTCGCTCGGGATGACCTTTACAGGCGATAATGACTTTTTCAACAGCTACTCAAGGGTTGATCCTAATGTCCCTAATGCAATCAATTTCTCGGTTCATCTTTGCCGCCGGATAATTATTCTCTTATCATTTCCGGCACGCCATTCATCCCCAATGGCCGCAGAATATATTGCGCCAAGGCATGCGCGGAATCAGACCATGGCGCCTTGTGATGGAGCATGCCTACTGCATTATTCAGCGTGGAAAAAATATCCGCCTGAATCCGATTCACGCCAGGCTTCAGGAACGCGGTGCAGTCCGCTTCAAACGGTTCGCACCATAAATGCCGGACAAAATTGCCGTTGACCGACAGTTTGATTCCGTCCCCATTCGGGCAAGGAAATCGAAGGCAATATTTTCGTCCGGGTTGAATGTCAGGAACCGTCCAATCCTTTTCATATCTAATCGTGCCCGCGTAAAACGGCAACCCGCGTTTCGTCAAATTAACGCCCGGATCATCCGGCAATAATGCGTCCGGAATGATGCCGGTCGCCAACCCCTTGCAGGTTACGTGAAAATCGCCGATCAGATAGACATTTTCGAGTTCAACTCCGTCGGGAGTGAACCTCAAGGTATTCGAAATAATCGGCTTAACCCATTTTACCAGACAATCGATTTTATTGCGGCCATTGACGACCAGCCCCTTCAAATCCATGGTCCGGAACTGGCGATCCAGCCACCAATCGGTTGTTGTGACCGATACCGGTTGGCCATTGCAATAAAAATCAGTCATGGCAGCGGAATTTTCAATCACCAGCCGTATATTCGGCGGCACGCCATCAATCAGCCTGGCTTTAAATTCAAAACGGAGATGAACCGGCCAGGTCGGCCAGATATAGTTTTTTTCGAAAGCCTGCTCAAGCAGATCATGCGCATTCGGCATCGCCACAATACCGCCGCCACCGGCAATGCCCATCGGCTCCGACCATGGCGACTGGCCAAAACGCACGCGGCATCTTTCAATAATCATCGAATTAGGATTTAATCGCGAGAGCTTCCACGGACCCCCAAGCGGTTCCCGGACGGATTCCCTTGCGACAGACGACAAACCGGTCTGCGGCTTGCGGTTCCGATTAAGCACAATAAGCTGCGAGCCCCTGGCGGGCACTTGAAGCTCAAACAGCGTCCGCCCCTTTTTGTTTTGCGCCGGAAGCTCATGAATCGTTCCTTGAATAGCGTCCCACGTTTCCACGGCGCCTTCTCCCTCCAGAGATACAAAAGCAGTGCAAGCTTTCTTAATGCCACCGAACGTCAGAAAATATATATCCTTCTCGCCCACACAACGATGCTGATAAATCAGTTCCCTGATTCGCCGGCTTTTTTTGTCCGTGACCTCAATATCACGCGCAACGGCGTCAAGCGCGCGATCCAAGGCCTTTTCCGTCAAGGTTTCTATTTTATGAAGGGCTGGCCGATTCCAAAATTGGGCCAATTCATCGGAGAGCCGGCCGTCCAAACAGGAAGCCCGCCGCCCCACCGTGATCACCAGCCCGCCCATTTGCTCAAATTCCCTCATCAGTCGGAACGTATTACCGCTCCAGTTTTCGGCGGAAGGCACGATGACCGCCTGATAGCGGGCTTCGCCGATGACCCACGTGCCCGGTTCGATTTTTCCATATCTTTCCATCAGCATTTCATCGCCGAAATCATAATCAAGCTGAATGCGATGAAGACACCGGCAAAGCTCAAGAAACTCCTGATCCAAGGCCTTTACCGCCAGCGTGTCTCGCGGCGTATAAAGCACCCACGCACTGGAAATGGGATGCAGAACCAGAATGCGGCTGACCGCCTGCCCCTGCGCCAACGCCAGACTAAGCCGGGCATAATAATCATTAAATGGTTTATAAAGTTCATACCCCGGCAGATGGTAAGAACATGAAGTAGGATAATCTCGCTTGCGGCAGCCGCGGATGGAATAGTAGGCTAGGTGCTGATTCAGAAAATTGATGCCCAACGCATAATCGTAATCGCCGCCCGGCTTCAGCATGCCGATGGCAGTTTCCCAGCCGCATGCGCCGAACAGCTCCGACAGCACACGAACCCGACCAAGCTGCCGGGCAACGCTGGAACATTGTTTCTGGAGCAACGGTGTGGTTAGCGCATAACCGAGATGATCGATTCCCGGCATTTGGAAATACTCGTAATGCGGCATTGCCGCGCCAATCGCCTGGACCTGCGAAAGCAGGGACTCCTCACTCAACATGTGCCCTGTGGAAACCAGGCCGCGCTGGCGGCACCAATCATAAATCTGTTTCGGAAATGCATTCACAAACATTTCCGTGACCGTACGATAAAAGTCAATCCGCACCCGTCGGTAATCGCCTTCATTAAAAAATAAACTTGCCCGATGCGGTTTTAATGAGTAGCCGCGACGCTTCTCGAATTCCGCCTCCAGCCCCGCGGTCCAGGGAACCCCCTGAAACTCATGATGCCGCCACATCACATAATTGGGTTCGTCCATAAAGGTGCCCGGCACAGCGCCTGCAAAATCACCGCCCACATGTTTTTCGTATTCGGCATGCGTCAGCCTGATAAACGCGGCAACCACTTCCGCATTCAACACATCGGGATCGCTGGCATTATTTTGCCCGACCCGTTTTGGACTTCGCACGACTTCAATTGATCGTTCGCCGTTTTGCTCGCGACAAATCAATTGCGCAAGCGCGTAATCCAGCCCGGGGACTTCATCAATTTTCCCGCTCGCAAATCCGCTTGACCATCTATCCTCGTCATAAATCCAGGCTTTCATGCCCAGCCGTTTGGCTTCCGCTACGCTTAAGCGCACATTTTCAAACCACGCGTCCCCTAAATATGGCGTTTTCAATCCAATACGGGCATGCATGAAAAATCCGCCAAAGCCATGTTCCTTCATGTCATGGATTTGCCGGCGCAGTTCGTCGGGCTCCTGTTTTTCATTCCACACCCAGAACGGAACGGGGCGGAATTCCATCGGCGGATTTTTCCAGAGCAATGGATCAATATCAGGCACAGCCTTCGTATGCATGCTCTTCTCCTTACAAAAGTTCGCAATCAATCCGCTTGTTGGCGCGTCAGGGGCCGAACGTAAACTCCAAGTCTTTCACTTCGCCGGATCCCAGGTGGACCTTCACGGGTGCGGCCTTGCCCAGCGCCGGGTTCAGACGGATGGTGGCGTCCACCGCCGCGTCGCCGACGTTGTTCACGCTGGCCTGCACCTTGGAGGCGCCGTCGCTCAAAACCAGAATCCGCAAGTCCTTGTTGTCCGCCAGCACGGGATGCCCGGCAAATATGCGGTGATTGCCGCGCCGCGTATCGAGCGTGAAGTAGCCCTGGCTGATCACCTGGTCCACCGCGCTCGGAAACCATTCTTTGCGGTCGAGATCGAAGTACGCGAAGGTCCAGTTTTGGTTCATGCCGGCCACACGGATCGGCAGTCGGATCGGGAGATCGCAGGCGGAAATCGTTCCCGCAAATCCGCTGTCGGACGGTTCCAGTTCCAGCAGGAATTTCGTCCCCTTGACCTTGCCGACCTTCACGTCCTTGACTTTATACGCGGGATTGCCACGGAATCCCATGGCCTTGGCAAAATTCTCCCAGTCGGCGGTGTTGGGGAGTTCGTTGGGGCGACCGTGCATGAGGATCAGGCGGTACTTGAGTTCCTCACCCGCTTTCATCTCGCGCGGCATGTTGCCCAAGCTCACAGACAGGTGAACCCCCGGAAACTTGGCATACACGCTGGCTACATAACCATCATCCAGCGCCATCGCACCGGTCGCTCCCCACAGCGAGGGAAACTCCGCCACATAACTCCCGGGCGCCATGGGCGCCACGACATTAAACGGCGTGGTATGGGTAAGTCCGACAATATTCTGCTCAGGTGTCACCATGGCATAGTGGTCCCCCTCGCCCGGCTGGCTGGTGTGGGAAACAGAGAAGATTGCCAGCGATTCAACCTTGGCGGCTTTCGTAAATCCAATCTTCCCCTCGAGCAGAATGACCCCGGGATCCCCTGCGCGCGGCGTGATATTGAGATAACGGTAGTTGATCGTAACGTCCTTGATATCAACCGGCGCCAGTTTGGGCACCCATGCGCTCGCATTGGTGGTAAAATAACCGGTAATGGTGTCTTCCTGAAGAATTCCGTCGCGTGAACACACGGGGATTTCATTCCGCGCCTCCAGCGTGCTGTTGGGTGGCTGAAGGGTGAATCCCGGAATCTTGATACGCGGGATGACATGCATCCCGATCGGCCGCATGCCGCCATCAAAATTGGGAGGCAAAACATTGAAATGCCGCGTGCCATAGCCGGCGCACACGCCGAAAGCAGTCATCTTCCGCTGGTACGGCGCGGTTGGTCCCATCAGGTACGGGCCGGCCTTATCCGTCTGAACGCCATCACAGATGGAGTTGCCGCGGTCGCCGCACATGAAGCGCCAGTTCGCATAGTCGCGCAGGGAATATCCCCCGGTGATGGCGGTTTTCCCATTCGAGTCGGTGATTTCCGCGAAAATATTGTGCTGCTTGTCGTGCGGCGCGTCGATGGTGATCGTGACCTTGGGTTGCTTCGGACAATACCGGCGAAAGAGGTAAGGCCCGTCATAGAATTTGATATCGTTGATGGTCACTTCCGGAGCGGACGACTGGACGGACAGCTTGAGCCGGTAGCGTTCGCTGGTCGGCAGATACCATTTCTCTCCCGCGATTCGCCCGTCGTTGTAACACCGCCAGTCGGTGACCACCGGCCCGTCGCTCACAAACCCCCGTGCCGAACCATAGTACATGTGGCCCTGGTAAAACTTGGCCAGGTTTCCGGGCTTATCCAGGGTGACGTAATTACACATCCGCTGGGAGGCCGCGGCCAGTTGTTCTTCGGTGTAAATCATATCCACGGCCATGGGAAATGGATCATCCATATTCCCTTGCACATAGTGGAACGCCGCCAAGGCGTCGTCCACCTGTTTATCGTCAATGGTTGTGCGGATCGGCCACATATTGTACATGGAATAATCCCACGGACGCAGGTGATTCTTCGTCGCGTTGTAAGGGCCATTCGGAACCGTGCCGATATTGAACCACCACTGGGGCTGGATGATTTTCTTCTTGTCGGGCGAGAAGACCTTTTCGGGCGGCCAGTTGAAGTCGCCGAACACCACCCAGCGATCGCCGGTGTTGTCCGCATAGTCCAGTCCGGGCAGGACGGCGAAGTCGTCCGTCGAGGCCTCCCGGCAGATCTTGCGGAGCTGCTCCCATTTGTCGGGCGAAATCGTCTCGGTCCGTTCACCAGCCGAAGCCAGCATGCCGGTCGTGATCGGCTTCTTGGTCCACGGGCCGGCAGCCAGCAGCTCAAACTTCTCCGTGAAGGCTACCCACTGGAGCCCGCTTTCCCTGGCCTTGGCAATTAACGCCTCCGGTGTCGCCTTACCGTCCGAGAGCGTCGAGTGCAGGCCGATCACGCCTTTGATGGGCTTGGTGCACTGCTGACCACCCAGTATATTCTTGCTCCAGTCGATCTGCGGACGGTTCGCCCACGAATTCACCAACGGCTTCAAATCACCCTGCCCAAGTCCCGCCGCCGCTTTGCCGTGATTGGCGAGCCAGCGCAGGGCGTTCTCATAGAACCGCCTAAAATCGCTCTTGCGCATGCCGTCGCCTTTTTCCATCATAATGTCCTGGTAGGCTGGCAGGCCCTGGCCGTAAAACGCCTCCATGGGCGAAATGCCGACAAGCACGATTGCGCCCGCGCCCATTTCCCGGGCCGCGATGATGGGCGGCGAACTCTGGTATTTACCCGGGCTTTGGATGTGCTCTTCATACAGGCCGCCCACGGTCGTGGTCTTGGCGGAGGCTTCGCCGGCCACGAGCACCTTCCAGTCTTTCGATACATCGATTGAGCTGGTGTGGAAGAGATTCAATTGGGCATTGTACCAGATTCCCTTCACACCTTCCGTCAGGGGATGGCCGCTGGTAACGCTTTCGGTGTACGCGTAGGACAGGTTGAAGCCGGTGGGGTTCTTGAACGTATGCTGGGGGTCCTGGATGAATTCCCGCAGCAGAGTCCCGCCAAAAGGCGCCAGCCACTTGTTAACATCTTCCTTGGCGGACATGAACTGGCAGAAGAAGAGCACCCCTCCGCCGGCCTTGACGAACTTCTCCAAGACTTGAACCGGTCCCTCGCCTTCCACCTTCTTGGGAACCGGCGGCTCATCCACCGCGATGATCACGTGGTACTGCTGCGCCGTTGCCCACGTTAACGCGGCAAGTTTGCCGGACCGCACCTCGGCGCCCGCCGACGCGAGCTTCCGCACGGCCGGAATGTTCATCAGGTCAAAGTAGCCGGCACAGACCAAAATCCGCACCCCTTTGAGATCAAGCGGCGGGGGTTTCGGTGCCTCGGCAGCATGCAACCAACCCGCGGCGGCCACACTCAAAACCAGGACGATCGCTGCCAATTTCGTGATTCTCATAGGTATTTTTCCTTTCTTGGGGTGGAATAGTCCGGTGAAGCTACTTACCGTGAGTCAACTCGGGGATGGGCCATCTCTCTCAGCCGTAACCATGCAGTCGAAATGGAACTCTTCGCTTTTTAATGGTGCGAATGTTTCAAAAGGGGGCCGGGATGTCAAGTCTGAAGGCTAAAACAAGCTGATGGTGAGTTGAAACGGCCCTGGCCTTCGGGACAGATGCGTTTTCGAGCAAAAAGCGACGTGGGG
>JAHIMN010000071.1 GCA_018896395.1 Verrucomicrobiota bacterium
CGATTGTTTGGCGATCTCGCACTCAACGTTTGAGTTAATGGGCACGCCGGCCTCTTGAAGGAATGCTTGCTTCCCGACCAGAATCTTTGCGGTGTTCCAGCGGGCCTCAACCCCCATGCCGGTCGCGCTCTCAAAATGGTCGGGGTCGGGAATGTCGAGTTTCCTCTCTTTGCCGGCCGCCAGGATGGAACGCGCCAGGGGGTGCTCGGAATACTTTTCGGCGATGCAGGCCATGCGCAGGATGTCTTCCGGGCCTTTACCGTTGAAGGCGATGATGCCTTCAACCTTGGGCCGGCCGAAGGTGAAAGTCCCCGTCTTGTCCACGAGGAGGCGGCTGATCTTATGGCCCAGTTCCAGGAAGATACCGCCTTTGATGAGGACCGCCCGACGCGCCATATTAGAGACTCCGGCGGTCACGGCGGTGGGGGTGGCTATGGCAAACGCACAGGGACAGGCCACAAGCAGAACGGAAACAGCAACCTTGACATCACCGGATATGACAAAGGCGATGATCGCCAGCAAAACCACCGCCGGCAGAAACCAGGTGGTGAAACGGTCCGCCATATTCTGAATGGGCGCGCGTGTGCCCTGCGCTTCCTGAACCAGATGCACGATTCTGGCCAGCGTAGTCCCTTCGCCCACCTTTTCCGTGCGAATGTCAAGGCGGCCGGACTCGTTGAGCGTCCCGCTAAACACACTGCTTCCCGGGAACTTCTCTACCGGCATGCTCTCGCCGGTGATCGGCGCCTGGTTGACACTGCTGGCCCCGGCAGTCACCACGCCGTCCACCGGGATCCGAGCCCCGGGTTTCACCACCACAACGTCACCTGCGTGAAGTTCGGCAACCGGGACGATGACCTCGGCTCCTTCTCGGCGCACGGCCGCCATGCTGGGCGCAAAATCCAGAAGGTCACGGATGCTCTTCCGGGTTTTATCCAGGGTGTAGGACTCCAGCGCCCCGGCGGCGGCCATGATGAAAACGATAATGGCGGCGGGCCTGAACTCGCCGACCGCCATTGTGGCCACGAGCGCGACCACGACAAACACGTTGACCGTGATCTTCCGCTTGAAAGCATCCTTGAACCCGGCCATGAACCGCTGAAAGCCGCCGAATATGATGGCGACAATGGCGAGCGCTACATTGACAAAAACAGGACCAATTTCCCAGTGCGCGAGAATCCAACTCGCCAGGGTCAGGAACGCAACCGCAACCGGCACGATTGCCAGGACAACAAGGTCCTTATATTTTGAGCTGTCCTGCTCCTGCTGGCTGCTCATACTTCAATGCTCCCTTTGTAACGAAGGGATTGGAACGATATCCCCCATCGTTACTTGCCGCAGCAAGAAGCGGAAGCGTCTTGCTTAGCCACCTTCTTCTGTTGGTCGTTGTTCGGACCGGAAGAGCCGCAACAATTTCCGCCGGAGCCGCAACAGCCGCCGGTCTTGGTCATGGACTCCCATATCACGGCCCAAAAGCCTTTCTTTTGTTTCTGTTCTTTTACGTTGGTTTCCATTGGTGTATCTCCTTTCCGTTTTAAAACGTTGCCAGCAAATAGAATCCTGCGCACACAAGCAGAACCCCGGCGACGATTCGAATCACGGCCTCCGCTTTCTGCATTTTAAGCGCCGCTTTTCCCAATGAAACGCCGAGCAGGATGGCGCCGAGCGGCAGGCTGAATCCCACGCCAAAAGCCGCCATGAGGACCATGCCCCACACGATCCGGCCCATCAATACGCTGGCGCCGATAACGATGAAAATGCCCGGATTACACGGCAACGAACAAGCCGCTACACCGCCGCCCATCAACAACCCCACAACCGCCGTGCCCAGCATGCCATGGACGGCAGAACGCATTTCCGCCTTTTGAGTGAACTGCGGCAGTTTCACCGGAAACAACTTTAGCGCAGCAAGTCCCAGGATGACGGCGATGGCGCCCGCAAAGATCTTCCAGTACCTGCCGAGCAGCGCCTGAGCGGTCTGGCCCACAAACCCGGCCACAAACCCGAGGATAATGAGCGCCAGCGTGGTACCGATCATGAACGCGATTGCGGACACGAAGGCGGTGCGCCGGTTGACGTCCTGGCGCGTGCCCGAATAGGCCACCAGCATACCCATGGCCGGCAAGGTGCAACAGGCGCTGGCCACCGCGCTCACCAGTCCCAGCAGGAACGCCAGAGGTAAGGCCGCCGGCCCCATGCTGGTCGCTTGAAGTGTATCGGTAACCCATTTCAACATGTTCAGCATATCCGTCTCCCAACGCGGGCCATGCCAGCAACCCAGAATTACCGCCGCCGAGACATCGGCGGCCACCTTAAGCATTCATCACAAACATTTTTCAAAGGTGGCGGCCGGCGTCCCTGCCGGCCGTTTTTCAGCATGATTTACTTATTTTTTTCGGCGATTTCTTCAGGATCAGACTAATTACAACCCGCCGGGCCACAGCCGGCCGATGATGGCCCGCAACCACCTCCACTGGATGCGGCGACAAAGCCCTGAATGAGTTTCGTTTCGGTAATGTCACCCGAAACCGGAATCATCCCGCGGCCCTTGACCATCGCAAGCACGCCCGGCACGGGCATTTGGGTTGCGATCTGCTCATAGTCACGCGATCCCGGCTTCAACGTAAAAATACCGATC
>JAHIMN010000072.1 GCA_018896395.1 Verrucomicrobiota bacterium
AACGCCCCGTTAAACAACCGTAAAAACAGGGATTTTATGAGCAAACAACATCGTATTGCCGTGCTTCCCGGTGACGGCACCGGGCCGGAAGTGATCCGCGAGGGCCTGAAGGTGCTGAACGCGGCGGCCCAGCGCTTCCAATTCAAGCTTGATTTCACCAACTATGACCTGGGCGGCGACCGGTATCTGCGGACGGGCGAAACCTGTCCGGATTCCGTACTCAACGAACTGCGCCAGTTTGATGCCATCTATTTGGGCGCCATCGGGCATCCGGACGTCAAGCCGGGCATCCTGGAAAAGGGCATTTTACTTACGATTCGCTTTGCACTCGACCAATACATCAACCTGCGGCCGGTTAAGCTGTTCCCCGGCGTGGAATGCCCGCTGAAATATAAGGGTCCCGCGGAAATTGATTACGTCGTGGTGCGGGAAAACACGGGCGGCATGTACACGGGCGTGGGCGGCATATCCATGAAGGGCACCCCGCAAGAGGTCGCCATCCAGAACATGATCTATTCGCGGTTCCAGGTGGAGCGCTGCCTGCGTTACGCGTTCAACTACACCCGCCGCCGCAACAAGCGCAAAACGCTGGCGCTCAGCGGGAAGACCAATGTGCTGACCTATGTGTTCGATCTCTGGGAGCGCGCCTTCCACGAGCTGGGCGATAAGGAATTCAAGGACATCAAACGGGAATATTACCACGTGGACGCCACCTGCATGTGGATGGTGAAAAACCCGGAATGGTTTGACGTGATCGTCACCGAAAATATGTTCGGTGACATCATTACCGACCTGGGCGCCATGACCCAGGGCGGCATGGGCATCGCCGCGGGCGGCAATATCAACCCGGAAGGCGTCAGCATGTTTGAGCCCATCGGCGGCTCGGCGCCCAAATATACGGGCCAGAACGTCATTAATCCGCTGGCCGCCATCTGCGCCGGCGGCATGCTGCTGAGCGAACTAGGCGAGGACGAAGCCGCCCAGGCCGTGGAGCAAGCGGTCATGAATGTTACCGCGCATAAGGTTAAAAACCTGGGCGCCGGCAAGATGGGTTACTCCACCACGGAGGTCGGCGACCTGGTGGCTAAGGGCGTCGCCGGGTGATGGCGAAGGCGAGAGGCACAAGGGAAAGCAGGAAGTATCATGAAAAAATATCGGGTTGGTATTGTCGGCATCGGCGCGGTGGGCGCGGAAATGATCAAGGTCCTGCGTCAACGTGATTTTCCGGTCGAGGAAATCCGCGTCCTGGCGCGGAGCGAACGGGACGAAGTCATCAACGGTGAGACGTTCCACGTCGTGCCGGCTTCCGTCGAAGCATTTAAGGGCTTGAATTTCGCTTTTTTCGCGGGCACGGAAGGCGCCAAGGGCGCGTCCCAGCAGTTCGGTTGGCAGGCGGTGGAGCAGGGCGTCATCGTGATTGATAACGGCGACGACTATCGCATGGATTTGCGGGTGCCGTTGGTCATCCCCGAGATCAATGCGCCCGCCCTGCAAAAACACCAGGGCCTCATTTCCAACCCAAACTGCAGTACGATCATCGCGCTGATGGCTCTGGCGCCCCTGCACCGCGTAGCGCGCGTTCGGCGGTTTATCGCCAGCACCTACCAGGCGGTCTCCGGCACCGGCCGCAATGCCATGCAGGAACTGGAGGACCAGGTGAAGGCTTACGCCGCTGGCCAACCGTTGAAACACAGCGCCTATCCGCACCAAATCGCGTTCAATGTGATTCCCAGAATCGGCGGTCTCAAGCCGGAGATCCCGGGCCACACCAGCGAGGAAATCAAAATGCGGAATGAAACCCGTAAAATTTTTGAGGATAAAAAAATCAGGGTGTGTGCCACCTGCGTGCGCGTGCCGGTCATGAACGGCCACAGCGAAGCGTTGAACATCGAATTTGACCGTCCCATGGACCCGGACGAGGCCCACACCATCCTGGCCAAGGCGCCGGGCGTCAAGGTCATGGACAACATGGAGAGTGACCTATACCCGATGCCGATCCAGGTTTCCGGTCAGGACGATGTCTTTGTCGGCCGTATCCGCCTTGATGAAAGCGTGAAAAACGGCCTGGTCCTTTTCGTCTGTGGTGACAACATCCGCAAAGGCGCGGCTACCAACGCCGTGCAAATCGCCGAGAAACTGCTGGAGATGAAGAAATAAGCCGAGTGCGAAAACTACTGAGCGCCGGGCAGGGTGGGGGCGCCTTCCCAGGGTTGAGGCACATTCCAGGGAACATCGGATTGATCACTGGCCGTCGAGCATCCCGCAAGCATTCCGCCCAGGATGGCCAGTGCAATCATCCAGCCGGCGGTTTTAATACATGACATAGTCGCCCTTCTCGCATGGCATCTGTTGCCAGTCATTCACGATCTCGGCCACGACCAGGTTGTCCACCACGGTCTGCACGCGCACCTTGCCGACGAGCCGGTCGCTCCGATGAATCAGCAGTTCCAGGTTGGGAATGATATTCTTGGCGCTTTCCGGCGATACGCGCATAATTACAAAATTCCATTCCGGGTTCACGAAGGCCACGCTGCCCAACTGGCCCTTGGGGAGGGAGGCCTTGCGCAGTTCCGGATTGACCATTTTATCCAGCTCCACGACCTTGGCCTGCAGAACGGCGTTGGCGTCGGTCAGATCGCGATTTTCCGCTTCCAAATCGGCGGTCTGTTGTTTCAGGGTTTCGACGTTAGCCAGCAGATCGGTCTTTTCCTTTTCCAGTTTTTGGATGGCCACTTCTTTTTCATTGATGGTCGCGTTGCGGGCCTCGATGGTGACGTTCTGCTCCTTGATGGTATCTTGGGCGGCCACCAGGTCGTTGGAAATGATTGTCAACTTTTCGCGGGTATTGGCCAACATGGTTTTGGTATCGGTCAATTCCTCGCGGGTATTATTCAGGCGGGTCAGCTGATGTTGCGCCGCGTTGACCATCTGGTTGAGCGGGCCATCCATGGACGGCGGGCCGCCGGGTTTCGCCCGGTAAGTCTTGAGCTGATCGTCCGGAAGAGTAAGCTTGACGTCGGGATTGGTATCGTCTTTTTCCAGGGTGGCCGCCACCTGTTTGGCGGCCATTTCGAGTTTCTGGGTCCGGCCTTTCAGCGTCTCGCGCTGTTGAAACAGGATAATGCCCAGCACCAGCGCCGCGCCGCTCAGTGCGAAAAGCAGGATCACCAGGCTTCGCATTATCCATTTGGATTGGAACATGAAGACTCCCATTGGCAACGGCCTAATCAGGCTGGGCCAACCATGCCATTAACTGCTCTTTGAATATATAACAAAGCCCGTTGACTAATCAACACATTTTTTTGGGAAAAATCCGGCCTCCCGGCTTTCTAAAAAAGGATGTCAAACGGCGGTTTCCCCGGTCACCCACCATGCGCGGATTCTGTTCGCCCACTACCAGATCCGCGTCGGGCAGTAACTCGCATGACCATAACTCGCGCCGCGTCCGTCACATGACGCCGTACCGGCGGAGGAGCGCTTCGGCCTCGGCTTGGCGGGACATCGGCAACGTATCATAAACGACAATCCCTTCGGCCGACCCCAGCTGACGGGCCACGACGTCGAGATTGGCTATGCCCCCGACCAGATGAATCCGCTTGCCGGCAGCGCGTATTTTACGGTACACCTCCGGCCAGTGCGACTCATCCGGCTGGCCAGCCCCCGGAACCCACTGAACCCCTTTCAGCTCGGGGATCGTCAGCAGGGAATCCAGATGGGGGAGTTGGCCAGGTCCGTCCAGATGATAGAAGGCATGTTCCAGCCGGCGGCAGGAGGCCGCCAGTTCCGGTTTGACGAATTCATCAAACATGTCGGGACCGATCATGTAGGCGAAGTCGCATTGGAGCATATAATAAGGGGGTTCCGAAAAAATCGGTGTCCAGGCGGTATAGCCCGGATTGGGCGGCCGCAACGCGGCGTTGAGCTCGTTAAAATACCGCCACCAGGCGTCGTGCGCCTGCCAGGTCAACCGCTTAACGTCTTCCGGGTAATCGTACAAGTCCAGCAGGAGTGCGTCGCCGGGGCGGAACGATGCCAGGATATCCAGGTTGCCGCCCAAGTCGGTCATGCTGACCTGGACCAATCCCTGCCAGCGCTCTTGCGCCGCGCGGCAGATATCGCGCACGCGGCGGAACCACGGATTCTCCAGATCGCAGGCTAAGCGCAGTTCGGCCGGCATCTTTAGCGCAACCGGCTCAAACCAGACCGTATGCTCCTCCGGCTTGACACGGGCGCCCAGAAAACCGGCGATGATGCCCGGCCCAAAATTCGGCCAGATATCTGGGAAGGCGTCGCCGAGAAATTCCGTTTTGGACAGCTCATAGTCCCACACGTCCACGATTTCTTCCGGTGTCACGGACTTGGGATATCTTGCGGTAAATCCCATGAAAGGATGCCGTGACGCCGGCCGCTGAGGGTCGCGACCCTGTAGCCGGATCTGGATCAGGGGTCGTTTCAGCCGCCCCGCCCACCATTCGCGGGCCACCTCTTTGACTTGCCCCCATCGGGTAGCGTCAAATTCTATGCTCATGGTAATTCTTTCGTCCGTGCGTTACTAATCAGTACGTTATTGAATCGACATGTGCAAGGCAAGCTTCCTTCTGACAGAATATGACCGGAAATGCAAGAGGAAACAAGCTGGTTGGCCTAAAAAAAGATTGTCAAACGGAGGATTCCCCGGTAAGAAGGAATACCTGTGTAACCATGCCTTGCACGAATTCTATGAAGTCTGGACTTTATATTATCGGCACACCGATCGGCAACCTGGAGGATATCAGTGCCCGCGCCCTGGAAACCCTGCGTGGGGCGAACATTATCCTGGCGGAAGACACCCGCCACACGCGGATTCTGCTTGATCGCTACCAGATCCGCGCCGTGCTGATCAGTTGCCACCAGTTTAACGAGGCGTCCCGGGGCCCCGTCGCGATTGCACGCATTCAGGCCGGCCAGGTGGTGGCCCTGGTGACCAACGCGGGGATGCCGGGGGTTTCGGACCCCGGTGCGCACATTGTGAACGCCTGCCGGAAAGCGGGGTTGCCCGTGACGGTCATTCCGGGCCCTTCGTCCGTCACGGCCGCCATGGCGCTTTGCGGGTTTATTACCGGCGGGTTTCACTGCGAGGGCTTTTTGCCGCGCAAGGAAGGCGCCCGTAAAAAACGGATGGAACAATTGCGCAACGAACCTGTTCCAGTGGTCATGCTGGAATCGCCCTACCGGTGCCTGAAGGTGCTGGCCGATCTGAACGCCCTCCTGCCGGAGCGGGACCTGTTCCTGGCCCGGGAACTGACCAAGCTCCATGAAGAATGTCTCTGGGGTACCGTGGCCGATATTTACCGGCGGCTGACGGAGCGCCACACGGGGAATGTCGCGCGCGCCGTGCGAGGCGAAATCGTAATGGTGTTAGCTCCGGCAGGCCGGCCAAAGCGTGAAGCCGAACCCTCCCAAAAGCTCGATCCGCCATGAACGAAACCCAGTCCACCGACCATGTGCTTGAAGTTGCCCGGCAAGGTGCGATCGCCTACCTGCGTGTGCTGGGTCGGGCCACCTTTACAGTTGGCCCGGTCCTCAAGCAGTTCGGCGCGGTGGCCATCGAAGAGGGCTGTACCCGGATGGTGCTGGATGTCTCGGCCTGCGAAGGCATGGACAGCACGTTTATGGGCGTTCTGGCCGGCATGGCCACGCGCCTGGCTCGGCAGACCGGCGGCAAGATGCTCATGCTGAATGTGTCCGATAAACTATTCGAGATCCTGAGTACCCTGGGATTAGACCAGTTAATAGAGTGCCGCCGACTGGGTGCGGCGCCGGCGCCGCTGGTAGAACCGCCGCTCACCGCGCAGACCCTGAACCCAATTGCCGCGGCGGCCGACCTGCGAACCACCCAGCACGTGATGCTGGAAGCGCATACGACCCTGGCTGCAGTCTCGGCCGAAAACCAGCTCCGATTCAAGGACGCTCTGACGTATCTGAGGGAGGACGGACGGCAAGCGACGGCCTGCCCACCGTAGCCCCTTGGGCGAAGCAGGAACGACGGACCAGGCTTTGCCCAAGGGCTACGCCCTGGCAAGCGGCGGATCAAGCAAACAGAGATAACGCTCCCATTCCAAAGCTATAATTACGGATTAATTCTTATGACCTGGATCTGTTGGACCATTATAACCATCGCGGCCCTGGCCGTGTTCTTTTATCTGCGGCGCACCCGCAAGGAACGTGATGCCCTGCTCCAGGAAAAAGAGATCATCTTTAATTTTGTCCATGACGTCAGCGAAGCCTTTGCCGAGTTCACCAACGGCGTTCCCCAGACCGATTATTTGCTGAAGCGGGTGCTGTTTTATGCCCAGCAGACGGCCAAGGCGCGCGCGGGCGCCATCTATTTCCGCGAACCCGATGGCGATACCTTGCGTGTCCGGGCCTTGTCGGGACTCTTCCCACCCATCGCCGGCGGCGCGGCCAATGAACCGGAACCGAGCGACGGTTTTTTCCAATGCGTGGAAACGATGGCCCGGGACCAGTCAGCCCACGAGGGCGAAGGCCTCGTCGGCACGGTCGCCGCCCAGGGCGTTCCCCTGTTGATCGAAGATGCCGAGCGCGACCCGCGCGTGCCCCGTTTCCGGAGCGAATTTTTGCAGATCCAATCCATCCTGCTGGTACCAATGCGTTTTCAAAACACCGTGCTCGGTGTTCTCGTGGTCGTGAACCGGATAGACGATGCGTCTTTTATCCAGGCGGACCTTAATCTCCTGCAGGCGCTGGCCGACCAGGCGTCCGTCACGATCTACTATGCCAGGTTCAACGAAGAGCTGGACAAGAAACGGGTGCTGGATGATGACCTGCGCGTGGCCCGCCGGATCCAGACGGCGCTCTTGCCAACGCAGATTCCCCAGGCGCCGGGTATGGAGATTGCGGCGTTCAGCGTGCCGGCCCGCGAGATCGGCGGCGATTTCTACGATTTTGTTGCTATTGACGACGAGCATATTGGCCTGACCATTGCCGACGTGTCCGGCAAGGGAGTCACGGGCGCCATTCTGATGTCCATCTGCCGCAGTGTATTCCGGGCGCACGCCCCCGGGTGTCTGAGCCCCGGGGCCGTTCTCAAAGCCATTAATCGCATTATTGTCGGTGATATCCACGAGGACATGTTCATCAGCATGCTCTATTGCATTCTGAACACCCGGACGGTGGAGATCACCCTGGCGTGCGCCGGGCATCCTCGCCCGCTCCTGATTTCTACCGGCGGCCAGGCTGTTCCCGTGGAAGCCGCCGGGGTCGCCATTGGCCTGGTGGATGCCGACATGTTCGACCGTCGTCTCCAGGAAGCCACCGTCAGGCTCCAACCGGGTGATCTGTGGGTCCTGTTCACTGATGGCGTCACCGAGGCAATGAACGCGGAGCACAAGGAATGGGGGCTGGCCAATCTCCAGCGCGCGGTCCTGGCCGGTGCCCGCGCTGAAAGCGCGGCGCGAAACGCGCCGCAGGCGGCAAGCTTGCTCCGCGTTGGGCAGAGCGCCGGACCTGTCCCGCCAAAGGCGGGAGGTGCTGCGGCCATCGTCGCCCGCGTTCGACAAGAACTATTGGCATTTGCCGGAGATGTGGCACAATACGACGACATGACCCTGGTCGTTGTAAACCGATCATGAAAAAATGCAGAATGTAGAATGCAGAATGCAGAAACCGAATTCAGATTAAAAAACAGAAAATAGATTTTTCTATAAGAACAGTTATGAGTAAGAACAAAGAAAAACATAACGTCCATGAGAGCGCGGAGAAAAACCATCCGTCTTCCGCCGACCATGCTCCGGCAATGAACGCGACGCCCGGCGCGCCGGCGCCCACGGCGCCGGCCGAGGCCGCCGACCTGCCCGCAATGCTTCGCATAGCGATGCAGGCGGGCCAGGTCGAAAAACTGGCGCAACTCCAGGATCGTTTGTTGCGGCTCCAGGCCGATTTCGACAATTTTCGCAAGCGGACCCTGCGCGAGAAAAGCGAGCTGTTCGACAGCGCCAACCAGGCTCTCATGCTGGAACTCCTGCCGGTGCTCGACCACCTGCAACTGGGTATCCAGGCGGCTTCCGCACACCAGGCGGACCCGGCCTTCCGGGAAGGCTTGACTTTGATTTTCGATCAGCTCATGGGTGTGCTGTCCAAATTCGGGCTAAGTCCCATCGAAACCGAAAATCAAGCCTTTGATCCGAACCGGTTCGAGGCGGTCAATGCCCTGCCGTCCGCGACCGAACCGGAGGGGATCGTGTTGGCTTTGGTCCGTCGCGGGTATATGCTCCGGAACAAACTGCTCCGTCCGGCGCAAGTCATCGTGTCCAGTGGCCCGCCGCCGGAACAGAATGCAGAATGCAGAATGCAGAATGAAGAATGCGGATCGGAATGAAGGTCAATGTTCAGGTTGTTGGGTTCACCGTTCAACGGGCTGCTCTGACTTGCTTGGTAACCGTGAACCGTGAACCTCTGAACCATGAACCTGGATATTTAAGGAAGGATATAAAGTGGCAACCAAGCGCGATTACTATGAAGTGTTAAATGTGCCCCGCAACGTCAGTGTGGATGAAATCAAGAAGGTCTATCGCAAGCTGGCCCTTCAGCATCACCCGGATCGCAATGCCGGCAACAAGGCCGCCGAGGAGAAGTTCAAGGAACTCTCCGAGGCCTACGAGGTGCTCAACGACCCCCACAAACGGCGGCAATACGACCAGTTCGGCCATGCCGGCTTGAAGTCCTCGTTCGGGCCGGGTGGATTTGATTTCTCCCGCGACTTTACGCACGGCGCCGATCTGCATGATATTTTCGGCGACCTGTTCGGCGGGGCCGGCGGTATGTTCGAGGAATTTTTCGGACGCGCCGGGGGGCGCCGGGGCGCGGCGGATGGGTCGCGGGCCGCGCGCGGGGCGGACCTGCGCTTCGATCTGGAAATTGATTTTGAGGCTTCGGTTTTCGGCGCCGAGCACGAAATTACACTGCCCGTTTCGGAAGCCTGTCCCACGTGTAACGGAACGGGATCGGAACCGGGGCGTCACAAGGAAACCTGCCGGCACTGCAACGGCCACGGAGTTGTCGTTACGGCGAGCGGCTTTTTCCATGTCCAGCAGGATTGCCCGTCCTGCGGCGGCCGCGGCGAAATCATTACGCATCCCTGTCGGGCCTGTCGCGGCACGGGACTGGTCAAGAACCGCAAACAGTTGACGCTGAAAATTCCGCCGGGCGTGGAAACCGGTTCACGCTTGCGCCTTGCGGGTCACGGCGAAGGCGGCGCGCGGGGCGCTCCGGCGGGTGACCTCTACGTCATGTTGCACGTTCGGCCTCACAGCCTGTTCCAGCGTCAAGGCAGCGACCTGTTTTGCGAAGTGCCCGTGCCCCTGGACGTGGCCCTGCTCGGCGGCGAGATCCAGGTGCCGACCATTGAAGGCTGGGCCAACCTCAAGCTGGCGCCCGGCACGGAAAACGGGAAGCTGTTTCGCCTGCGTGCCAAGGGGGTGCCGGGGCTTGGGCCCGAAGGCCCCGGTGACTTGCATGTGCGCATCGTCGTCGAAGTTCCCAAGAACCTTTCCAGCGCGCAGAAACGCAAGCTGAAGGAATTCATGGATACCTGCGCGGCCGACCAATATCCGGAGCGCAACCAGTTTAAAAAGCATGCCGAGGAGTTTCTGGAGCGCCGGAAACAGGCGGGGAAGTGATGCGCTGTCTGATTGATGCTTCCCAATGGGCCGCGGATGACATCGAGCTGGCGCCGGACGAATCGCATCACCTGGTACGGGTGTTGCGCGCCCGACCTGGCGAGCAGGTGGGTCTTTTTACCGGCCAGGGCCATACCGCGGAGGCGACCTTCATCGCCGTGCGGCAGAAACGGGCGCTGGTCCGGGTCCTGCCCGCCACGCGGCGCGAAACGCCGCCGCCGGCCGTGGCCGTGACCCTTATCCAGGCGATTCCCAAACACGCGCTGATGGACGGGATCATTCAGAAAGCCGTGGAATTGGGCGTGCAGGCCATTCAGCCGTTGATGACCGAGCGGGTCATTGTGCGGCTCTCATCCAGCGCGGCCGAACAGCGCCGCGGCCGCTGGCAGAAGATTGCGCTGGAGGCCACCCGGCAATGCGGTGTCGCCTGGATGCCAAGCGTGCTTCCGGTCCGTTCCCTGCCGGAGACGATTGTCCACCTGGCGCGTTTCGATCTGTGTTTAGTGGGCTCGCTCCATGCGGATGCCCAAGCGTTCCGTGAGGCCCTGACAAAAGCGCGCCAGGCTTCGCCAGGGCGCTATGCCCTGGCAAGCGTGCATGCGGCGAGGAGTATCGCGCTGATCATCGGCCCGGAAGGCGACCTGACGGAGACGGAAACCACGGCGCTTCGGGACGCGGGCGCGCACCTCGTCAGTTTTGGCAATGCCGTGCTCCGGGTGGAAACCGCCGCGCTTTACGGATTGAGCCTACTGCATTATGAATTTCAGGCTTAGCCTGAAAGCGTAGAGCGTATACCGAAATGGCGCGACCACGCGGGACGCGTGGCAGGCGCAAGGTTTACCACGCCAAAGGCGTGGTCGCGCCCTACGATGGCAATAGTAGGGCCTCAGCTTGCTGAGGCCATTTTTTCCCGCCCCCATAACTGGCCCATTACTCTTTACCCGCCATATTTGCCGGTTATACGCTCTCCGCTATACGCTCCACGTGCTTTCGTTACGGACTGAACAGGCCCGGCAGTGGCACGAACGGCTGTTGGGTCGGCTGGACCAGTTTCGGGAAGCCTTCCATGCCGCGCAGGGGATCAAGGCGGGTGTCCTTGCGGATCGCGTCTTTAAGCGGCTCGCCGCCGCAGGCGACGGCCTGGCGCAAGGATTGGAGGGCGCGGTCGTTCTGGCCCATCTGGACCTGCGCGCAGGCCAGTTCCAGCCACGCGCGCGGGTCGCTCTTCTCCCGCTGGAGGTAGCGATGGTAGGCCTCGGCTATCAGCGGCCAGCGTGGCGGATTGGAAGCTAACTCGGCCACTTTCAGGTAAGCCTGGGACGGAATATTCGAATTGTTCAGCACCTGCATGGACAGATCCTTGAACGGTTGTTCGCGGCCCGTGCGCTGGTAAAGCGTGGCCAGCTCGAACACCATATCCAGCGTGCCAGTGCCTTTCGAGAGTTGGGCCTGCAACTGGTTGATGCGGTTGTTCATCTGGGCCATGTCCTTGATCTGGTTAATGAACCCGGTGATCCGTTCGTTGTTGGGATCGTTGGCCTGGTTCGTTTCCATGAGCTGGAGGGCCTCGGCAAACCGGCCCATCTGCATGTACATGTCGGCCAGGCGGAAATTAGCCTCCGGGCTGGAAGGATACAGGTCCACGGCCTGCCGGAAGGCGATTTCCGCCTCGTTCATCATCCGGCGGTAAACGTACAGGCCGGCAATGGCACAACGCAGTTTGGAAAACGTCTTGCGCGCCACGACGTCCCGCTGGAATTTCCGGTCCTTCATCAAGCGGTTGAAATACCAGGCCCAGAAATCCATGTCATTCTTCACCATTTCGTCGGTCAGCTTGGGCAGAGGCTCCTTGTTGATCTTCATGATCAGACCGTGCGGTGAGAGATAGGGATACATCCAGTTGATGACGTAACTTTCCTCGACGTAGAAATCGTGCCGCCATTTGTTGGCCTCGAAGATGGACTTGCTGATGATCCCGTTGATTTCCATGACGCCCTGCACGCCCTGGACGCTGACCTTGCCGCTCTTGTCGATGGTCACCGCGGCGTTGGACGGAATGCGCCCGGCGCGCACGTCGTTGACGTACGATTGGAAGGCTAAATTGGTGTCCTGTGGCGTGGGAATCCAGATCAGGTCGCCATAGAGATCGCGCATGACGTTCATGTAGGTGTTGTCGGCCAGCGCGTTCTGGGTGATCAGAAGCACGTCGGGGTGCACCTTGGGGCAGAAGATCATATAGGTGGGCACGAACCGGCCCGGATCGGTGCCGCCGTAGAAGACGGCGTTGGTTGTCATGGCCGGCGGGTAAGCCGGGTTCGGCAGGGGCGGCTCGCCAGGTTTGAGCTCCCGCGTGATGGCCTCGGCGCCGCACAACTGGTAGTTGCCGAATTGCCAGCCGAAGTCATGACCGCGCAATTCCGTGCCGCCGCTGGCCGCAATCATTTTTTCATCGTACCAGTTCTGCCAGATGCCTCCCAGCGGCGACAGCAGGGTGATGGCCAATGCCAGGGCCAGCACAATGCGGCGCTTGAAAAACCGTTCGAGGAAAGCCAGGCAGAACAGAAATCCATAGCCTACCCAGATGGCGTAGATGGCGGTGGACTGGACAAACTGGACCTGGGCGATAAAGAGGGACTGGATATCGTGGGGCGGATTCAGGAGGATCATCATGCCCGGCCCGGTGACCATGAATGCGATGATTGTGGCCAGTAACCAGGACCAGTGCCGGCGCCAGATGGAGCGGAAAAAGAAAATCGGTACCAGGGCCAGGAGCGGGATCGGGAACGGGAACTGGTCTTCCAGCTGGCTCAGGAATTCAACAAACTGGGCCACGAAGGCCGTGGGATTGAGCGCCGGGTTCAGGGCCTGGTACTGTCCGCGGGTGACGGCGTGGCGGAAGCCTTCGAACGTCCGCGGGTAGCCCCAATTCATGGGCGGATTGAAGTCCCCGGCAATGGGCATGTAGACGAAAAACGACAGGCCCAGGAGCGCGAACAGGATTATCGGCACCAGACGTTTCCATTCCGAGAAAATCTGGCGGGTGAATACCCACATGATGAACGGCGACAGTAGCATGACAATGCTCACGGTAATCCAGAACTCCCGCCGGACGAACTGGCCGAAGGAATATGCTGGATAAGCGATTTGCAGGAGCACAACTGTGCCGATAACCACCAGGCCGGCTACCAGGCAATCCCGGAACAGTCGGCGGTCAGCCGCCCAGAAAATCATCATGAGCCCCGGCACCATCATCATGATCGGCTGGCAATTGGTGAAGGTCACGCCGAACAGCGCCGCAATCCAGTAGAGCAAGCGGTCCTCATGGGGCCGGCGCAGCCAGACGTAGGCCAGCGTCAGGATCAACACGTGCAGGAAGGTATTCAGGCTGTACACTTCGGCAATGACGCACTGCGACCAGATAAACGGGCAGAACGCCAGGACCAGCCCGGAGGCAATGCCGCTGGCCCAGCTGATCACTTTTTCCGCCGTCGAGGCTGATTCGGGATCGTCCTCGTGCCGGAATGAGCGCAGGAGGTCACGTCCGGAACGGCTGATGAGCAAAGCTACCGTGGCACAGCAGAGCGCGCCGAAAACGCCCGACATGCAATTAACGGCCCAAGCCGGATTGGGATACCCCCCGTAGCGGACGAAGAAGAAAACGCGGGTGAAGAGCCAAGCCAGAATGGACCAGAGCGGATAGCCGGGCGGGTGCGGCACACCCAGGTAGGCCGCCGCCGTGACCAGCTCACCCGAGTCCTCCAACGTGACCGTGGGTGCCTGGGTCAGAACATAAAACACCTGCGCGATGATATAAGTGATGCCGAATGCCAGCCAGTCATAGCGTTTAAAAAAGGGGAGGGGTTTGCTCGGCGCCGAAGGTTGGGAAACTGGTATTCCGTCCGTCGGTTGACGGAATGGCGCCGGTGCGGACCGTCCTTTCTGCCTGGCTTTCGCCATAGGGTACGACTCCTCGTGATTCCAAGAAGGCAATCAAAAACGCATCCTACAAAGTTGCCGGGAGCAGGTCAATAGCCTAAATCCTGCGTAGAACAATGTGTGGGTCTTTGGTCCGCATCAGGCGGCGATAATTATCCACCAGACACAGACGCCAAACAAGAGGACGTCCAGAATCAGCGGGATATCGGTAAGCAGGATATATTCCGGCTGGTCGCCCTTGGCCTGGCGATAGACCAGGTCCAGATAGCGAAACATGCCAAAGATGACAAAAGGAATCGTAAAGCTGAGGTGGGTGGTCTGAAACTTCGCCACCGTGTCCGGCCACTGGGTGTAGATGGCGTAGGCGATGATGACCGCGCCGGCCATGATGGCGATCAACTGGTCAAAGAGCCGCTCGTCGCTGTCATTCAAGCTTGGCCGGAGATTGAACAGCCGTGTTTCCTCCATCAACCGTTTCTCATGCCGGCGCTTGCAGAGGGCCAGGAACAGCGCCATCAGGAACGTGCAGATAAGCAGCCAGGAGGAAATCATCACGTTCACGGCAAACCCGCCGGCAATCGCCCGCAGGACAAAGCCGAAGGCAATTACAAACACGTCCACCAGCGCAATGTGCTTGAGCCATAACGTGTAAGCGATCTGTAACGCCACATAAACGCTGACCATCAGCGCGAATTCCGGCGCCACCAGCCAGGACCCCCCCAGGCCGATGCCCAGCAGGATAAACGCAACTGCCCAGGCCGTTGCCACCGGGATCGCGCCCGACGCAATGGGCCGTAATCGCTTGACCGGATGCGCGGAATCGCGTTCGCGGTCAATAATGTCGTTAAATATATATACGGCGCTGGACGTGATACAAAACAAGGCCGCGGCCAGCAGGGCCCAGCCTAACATGAGCGGGGAAAGGTGCTGTTGCTTGTCGCCCAGGGCAAAGAAGAACGCCGCCAGCACCACGATGTTTTTGGTCCACTGCCGGGGCCGCAGGGCGCACGCCAGATTCAGGAGCGTCAGCCGGGGCGTGGCGTTCGCCCGCGGCGGGGGTGGACTGGATGTTGGTGGCTGATTATTCATTATTAGACAACTGCGGCAAATTATTTCGCCGCCGGATTTTTCATCTGCTGGAATCGGAAGCGCAGACGGAGGACTATACCAAGCGCCTCCCGGACGATAGCCGCATTCATCTTGGACTGGCCTGAGCGGCGATCTTCAAAAATAATGGGTATTTCCACGATCCGGAAGCCTAATTTCCAGGCGGTATGGGTCATTTCGATCTGGAACGAGTACCCGTTGGAACGGATGCGGTCCAGGTTAATGGCCTCCAGCACTTCGCGGCGAAAACACTTGTAGCCTCCGGTCGGGTCGCTGAACGGCATACCGGTCAACAAGCGGACATACAGGCTGGCGCCCTTACTCAGGATCAGCCGGTTGAGCGGCCAGTTGACGATGCGGATGCCGTTGATGTAACGGGAACCCAGGATGAGATCGGCGTTCGCGGCGGCCTCGAGAAATTTCGGGAGCTCCACGGGGTTGTGGGAAAAATCGGCGTCCATCTCGAAGATATAGCGATAGGGTCGCTCCAGGGCCCACTTGAACCCGGCGATGTAGGCGCGACCCAGCCCCTGTTTATCCTGCTTATGCAGAACATGCACGCGCGGGTCCGCCTGGCCCATGGCGTCCGCCAGGCACCCGGTACCGTCCGGGGAAT
>JAHIMN010000073.1 GCA_018896395.1 Verrucomicrobiota bacterium
TGAATCCTGAATTCCGGCAAAACGTGAGTTTTGCAATTGGTTTTATATATGAGCATTCAGGCAATTATATTGCTGGGCGCGCCGGGCGCAGGGAAGGGCACCATGGCGGAAGCCATTCGAAGCGCCACCACGTTCATTCATGTTTCCACGGGGGACATGTTGCGGGAAGCGATCAAAGCCGGTACGTTGGTGGGCCGTGAGGCGGAGGCCTTCATGCGCCAGGGTGAGCTCGTTCCGGACGAGATCATTCTGAAGATCGTCATGGAACGCCTTGAGCGGGGCGCTCCGGACGCGCAGTATATGTTTGACGGCTTTCCGCGGACGCTGGAGCAGGCGCGCCTGCTGGATGCCGAGTTTGCCCGCCGCGGAGCGAAGTTAATCAACGTGTTTCTGCTGGATGTCTCGCGCGAGGTGTCGCTGGAACGCCTGGGTGGGCGGCTGATTTGCCGCCGGTGCGACGCCAATTTTCACGTACGGAATATTCCGCCCAAGACGGCAGGGGTTTGTGATAACTGTGGCGGCGAGCTGTCGCAGCGCCCCGATGACAGTCGGGCAACCATTTTGAAACGGCTTGAGGTGTTCCAGCAGCAGACTGCCGGCTTGATCGCTTACTACGCGAAGCGCGGAGTGTTACAGCGGGTGGATTCGTCCGGGCCGCGCGCTGAGACCGTGGCGGACATCATGAAGCGTCTGCAATGATCATTATTAAGAGTCCCGAGGACATTGCCAAAATGCGCGTGGCTGGGCGGAACGCGCGGGCAATTTGCGAGGCGCTGGCCGCGCGGGTAAGTCCCGGGATCACAACGAAGGCGCTTGATGATGAGGCCGGCGAGCTCATGCGGCGGCAGGGGGTGCGGAGCGCGTTTCGGGGATACCGGGGGTATCCGGGCACGGTGTGCATTTCGGTGAACGAAGAAGTGGTGCATGGCATTCCCGGGTCGCGTCGTATTGCCGTGGGTGATATTGTCGGCATTGATGTTGGTGTGCTGGTTAATGGGTTCCATGGAGACACCGCGCTGACGGTTATGGTGGGCGTAACCGATCCGGACGTTATCCGGCTGGTGGAGGTAACGAAGCAGGCACTCCAAGCTGGCATCGCCCAGGCGCATGTGGGCCGACGGTTATCGGACGTGTCGCACGCAATCGAAAAGACGGCGGCGACGGCGGGGTTTGCGGTGGTACGGGACTTTGTGGGGCACGGCATCGGACGCCAGATGCATGAAGAGCCGCAAATCCCGAATTATGGGCCCCCGGGGAGAGGGCCGAAGCTTTTGGCGGGCATGACCCTGGCCATTGAACCTATGGTCAATCTGGGGTGTGCCGAGGTTAATATGCTGGACGATGGTTGGACCGTGGTGACGCGCGATCGGCGTCCGTCAGCCCATTTTGAACACACGGTTGTCGTGGGCGCAACGACAGCCGAGGTACTGACCGAATCGGGGTGTTGAAAAATCACTTGACTATGCAACCAGCAGTGTGATATATTAAAAAGTTTTAGGCATGGTTCACAGTTTATGGAGGTTGAAGATTTCTGTTTCAATCTGCTCAACCGTGAACCCCGAAACCGTGAACCTTGAACCATGCTGGAGTATACAGGATGAAAGTTAGAAGTTCAGTCAAGCGGATGTGTGAACAATGCAAAATCGTCCGTCGGAAAGGTGTCGTGCGGGTTATTTGCACTAATGTGCGGCACAAACAGCGGCAAGGATAAATCTTAAGAAAGAGTGTGGCTATGCCCAAGATTCTCGGGATTGATATCCCCGGCAAAAAGCGGGTGGAATATTCCCTGCGGTCTATTTACGGGATCGGCCTGTTCCGGGCCCAGGACATTGTGCGCAAGGCCCAGATTGATCCCGTCAAGCGGGCCGACGATTTGACCGGCGAAGAACTGACCAAGCTCACCAATATTATTCAGGATGGCTACGTGTTGGAGGGTGATTTGCGCCGCGAGGTGGCCCAGAACATCCGCCGCTTGATCAGTATCAGCTCCTATTGCGGGATTCGGCATCGCAAGGGACTGCCCGTACGCGGACAACGGACGCACACCAATGCGCGCACGCGCAAGGGCGTGCGCAA
>JAHIMN010000074.1 GCA_018896395.1 Verrucomicrobiota bacterium
ACCACTACTACGCGGAAATAGGCTTGTTTCTGGTTCGCGCCAACTGCCAGCACGCCGTGATTAACCATAAAAATCGTGTCGCAGGTCCGTGCTTTTTTGCCCATGGCATCCGCTAATCTCTGCGTAGTGGGCGTCACATAGGGAACCGTGCCCGTGCGCCCCAAGTCGTTGACGAATTCCGCAAACATCGGCCGCAGGACAATGCCCGAGGTAATGACGCCGGAGGCCCAGGGGGAATGCGTGTGAAATATGGCTTTCACGTCCGGGCGCGCGCGATACACCGCCAAATGCATGTTCACCTCCGAGGTCGGCTTGCGTTTTCCCTTGATCTGCCGGCCCGTCTTTAGATCCATGCCGCACAAATCCGCCGGGATCATTTCATCCAGGGCCAGGCCGCTGGGTTTCATCCAGATGATGTCGCCATCCCGCGCGCTGATGTTGCCGCCGGCGCCGGCCACCAGCCGGGCTTGAACAATTTTTATGCCGTAACGAACAAGTTCTGTTCGAATCGAATCCATAGCATCTCCTGTTTGGGTTTGTGCTGACTGTTAGTGTTTATCACCTTTGGCGATCATAATATAGCCCAATTTCAACTGTTATCCTGAGCTCCACGCGTCCTCGCCTGGGCGACTTGTCCGCCATAGCCTTAGCGACGGAGGAAGCGCTTCCTGCTTCGCCAGAGCGCTACGCGAGGGCAAGCCGGCGGAGCCTGCTCGCATGGCCCATCATCCGGCGTCCGTCATCCGTCGTCTGTCGTCTGGCTTCCGGCGTCCGTCGTCTGGCTTCCGTCGTCCGTCGTCTGTCGTCCGTCGTCTGTCGTCCGTCGTCCGTCGTCCGTCGTCCGTCGTCCGTCATCTGTCATCCGGCGTCTGTCGTCTGGCTTCCACCGCTCCACACTGCCGCCGGCACATGGCCCAGGTCCGGCGCAGTCCAGTCGGCGCCGGCCGCACTGAGCGCCGCGGCGCTGAAACTGGACGTAATGCCCAAGGCGCGCATACCGGCGGCTTTCGCGGCCTGAATGCCGTTGGGCGCATCCTCAATCACCAGCGCCACTGTCGGCGCCATATGCGCTTTGCGCGCTGCCGTCAGAAAAATATCCGGCGCAGGCTTTTTGCGCCGGACTTCGCTTCCGGTCACGCAGGCATTAAACAGGTCCGGGGTCAATCCGATTTCCCTTAAATTGCCGTTCAGTTTAACGCGATCGGCGCTGGTGGCAATGGCCAGTTTCAGCCCGCGCCGCCGGCAAGCGGCGACAAATTCGGCAACGCCCGGCAAGGGATGCAGGCGGCCGCGGATTATGTCCAGATAGAGCGCATAGGTCCGATCCTTGTCAGCCGGCATAGTGAGCACGATGCCATATTTTTCAGCAACACCGCCCAAAAAGCGATCTTCGCCCGTGCCGACGAACGGCCGAAAGTCCTCCGGTTTGACGGCCAGCCCGTGCCGCTCGGCAAACATCCGGCCGGCGGCCTCGGCAATGAACGGCTCCGAATCGCAGAGCACGCCATCCATGTCGAAAATGACGCCTTGGATTGAGGGTTTGGGTCCCATGGATTTGCTTAATTTTGCACGAACATCAGCGTTGCGGTGATTATTTTTTCGGCAGCAACGGCGTGCAAACTTTTTTTTGGCGCACGCACCACTTTTCCTTTTAACCCAGCGGGTTTGTGCGCCTACCGCCTCGGGCGGAACAAGTCCGGCGCTTGCCGCGCTTTCAGCGCGGGCGCCATAGGCCACCAGGTTTAATTCAGACAGGGATGACTGCGAGGTGTAGCCCTCATCCGATAATAATCCACCCCCGGGGGTGTTTTATCGTTTCTGTTTGCATACGTCTCCCCTTTTACATCGTATTTCAGGCATGAAGCTTCTCTTATTATTTGATCTCGACAATATGACTCCCGGAAGAAATCTTAAAAGCAATCTTTCTTCCGGACCCAACGTTGGACACTGGAACACGATTAATTGCAACCACTGACCGGGAGGTAATCCGGGGCGCCATAAATTCAATGCAGGCTGACCGCGTCGTCTTAATCGTAAAGCAAAAACAATTCTCCTTCTGCACAAAATCTCTGACCACAACGCCGGGGCGTGATAAGAACTCCCATCCTCCGTTGACTTTCACCCAGGTCCTCTGCTTTCCGATTTCGGCTTCGATCCGTTTCCCCGCGTAGTAAAACCCTTTCCAGGCCGACGGCTGGAGAACCCACGGATTCCCGAAGCGAACCCCGGACCCCACCATTTCAGGACCAAATATTTCTTCCAGCGCACAAAACGGCATTATCGCCGACCAGACATACCGTATCTCTCGTCCTCCCCAATTACCGGGATAAAAATACGTATGATCGACTTTCCCCTCAGCCGGATAATTTTCATAGGCATGTCCATGCCGATTCCAGTCTTCGAGAAACTGGCCGCAAACTCGCCGGGCATATTCAGCGGCAATATCATCCCAGCCCGCCTCCTTTATGGCAAGATAGACAATATAGGTCGTGGGCGGCCAACAATTGCCGCGCCAGTAGTTGCCATTATAATCCAATCCGTCACAATATGCCGGATCATCCCGGCTCACCGTCGGAATCAGGTTGTCACCCCAGAATTGACGCGGATCCAAAAGCATCCGTTTCAAATTGGCTTTCACCTGATCATCGGCGATACCGGCCAGAAGCGGATAGAAAACGGTCATGGCCTTGACGCGCGAAAAACTTCCATCCCATCTCCGATCCTGAAATATGCCGCTTTCCGGGCAATACAACCGCTTGAGAATCCGATTTCGTATCCTTTGCGCTTCCCTCCTCAGCCAGCGCTCATCATCCGTCTTGCCCAGGGCCGCCGCCATGTCCGCCATTATCCGACATGCGGCACAATAAAGACTGTTCTGGCATATCAGGGTAATAGTGAGTGTCTGACTCTTACGATCAAACTCGACATCATTGGCGAGTTGTCCTCTCCGCCCATCGACAAATCCTGCCGAATAAACCGGAAGATCATCGTAACCGGTTTCATCCATCGCGTTTGAAATCATATGGCCAAATGTGTCCTTGCGGATATCCATACAGGACCCTGACTCGATCAACCCATCCCCATTCCCGTCTCGCCAGGGCATTCCATCACCCCGATCACTAAACCATGATCGTATAAAGTTCATCATGATCGGCCACGTGCGCCGGGCAAGCGCTTGGTCTCCAAGCACACTCACTGTCCGGCAATAAAGTATCGGTATAATCAGATTCCGCTGGGGGGGCACATCCGAACGCATCCATCCTTTCTTATAGATGGAAAGAATATGTTCAAGCGAAGCTGCACCAAGTCCGGGATTTTCCCACGCGGCAATATATGACGTAAAAAAATTATCCCAGCCAAACGCACCCCCTGCCTGATTCATCCCTCCCCATGTTCGATTGACAGCCGTCATGATTCTTTGACGCTTCGGATCATAGTGCCGGCTATATCCTGCCAGGCTGGCCACCGCTTCAGCCGCACCCTTACAGAAGCCTTTACTTCGCATGCGTGATCGATGATAAGCAACACCTGCATTATCGAGCTGTCGGTCAATGTTTTCAGGACGACATATGGGATAACATGCCGTGTCTGTCCGATGAGTGGAAGCAACACCCATGGCGAAATAAAGTGGAAAGTCCGGAGCCAACTCTACCGGAACAATTGCCAGGGTTTTTCCATTGACCGGCAGGCCATTAAACCAAGAGCGCTCAAGTTCCTTATATGAATCCGCACAATACGGTCTTTTTGTCTTTCCACGGAATGACAGTGAAAGCTGGACGCCATTCTGTTTGATCCTGCATTTATCTGTTTGGGCTTCAAGAATTACTGCCGGCGCAAAGCAGCCGTTTACAAGCAATCCCATAACCGTTTGGCCTTCACTCGTATAACGGCCAATTACCGTTTTGCCGTCAAAACTCCATTCCAATACAACCCGGATCGCTTCACCGGTTTTGTATGGATAGATAATAGGACTGTTTGTGGAGTATCGGGGTTGCCAGCCAAACCGTTTTATTCCCGATGCGGTCACAGGCACACGCCATGCATAGCGCACATAACTCAAATCAGGCGCTTCCATAAAAGTCTTATCCAGAGAGAACAAGACTTCTCGTCCGTCAAAAAGGCCTAATGCAACGTGAGGATAAAGCAATCGGATCCCCATAGCTTGAGAACCCATCGCCATGCTTACACCGCCGACGCCTAATCGTTCGAAGGCCCCGGCATATATCTGATTTTTTGATTTCATATTTTTTCCTGCGCATAATCTATATTGGCACTAACTTCCCTTTTTGATTTTCAAACGAATACTGTCACCGGCCGGGAGTTTGACTTCTGCTTTTATCCCGCCAAACACTGGCGTGTGCTCTGGTGAACACGATGCCATATTTTTCAGCAACACCGCCCAAGAAGCGGCCTGAGATCGCACCCAAGACCGGCAACTTCGTGCGCATGCCAGACAGTAGCATAACAAGTCGATTCCTGTCATCATGGATCCATCACGCGCAGCAATGGGACGGTCTTGGGGGGCTCCCTGTAGGCTTGCCCTGAAGTATGCGCTTCGCTTAACGGAAAAGGATTGCTGAGAAAGCTGTTCATCGTTACACTCGCGTCACATTCGGTTACAAAGGAAAGATAAACATGAAAATCGTGTCCGCGGATCGCAAGATATTGAGAGCGTTGGCCAAACGCGTTGCGGAAATCGCGGATGACGCGGCAATGGAACGCCGGCGCCGGATGTGGTTTGAGCACAATGCCCTTCGATCCGCCTACCCCCTGATGCTGGTCTTTCCCGAGGGCTCGTGGGAGGAACTGCTGCCCCGCTCGTTCTGCACGTGTTCCGGGGAAAAAGCCCGCTCGTTGGAATGGGGTCTGCGCGCGAAAATCTACGGATACGAGCATTTCCAGGATGACATGGTCGTGGAAAAGGAATGGATTGTGGGAAAGTGCATCCGGAGCACGGGATGGGGACTGGAGCCCCGACGAATTCCCAGTACCCAGGCCCGGGGCGCATGGCATTTTGACCCGGTGATCAGGGAACCGTCCGATCTTAAGAAACTGCATTACCCCGAAATCTCATACGACGCTGAGTCAACGCTCCGGGAGCTGGGCGACATGCAGGCGCTCTTCGGTGATATTTTAACCGTCACCTGTAAAGGCGTGCAGCACATTTCTTACCACCTCATGAACCAGTACACGGCCCTGCGCGGCCTGGAAGAAGTGATGATCGACATGTATGCCGAACCGCAGATGCTTCATGATGCCATGGCTTTCTTCGAAGAAGGCCACCGGCGTGTCCTCCGGCAGTATGTGGAGCAGAATCTCCTCTCGTTCAACAACGACATTACCTATCATAACTCCGGCGGCAACGGCTACACCGATGAGCTGCCGTTGCCGGATGCGGACCCCCAGCATGCGCGTCCATGCGATTTGTGGGCCAGCGCCGAGGCCCAGGAAATGGCCCAGGTCAGCCCGGCGCACCATGCCGAGTTCATTCTGAGCTACGAGAAACGCCTGCTCGCGCCCTTTGGACTGACCGGGTATGGGTGTTGCGAGGACCTGACGAGGAAACTCGACGACGTCTTTACCATTCCGCATATCCGGCGCATCTCCATCTCGCCGTGGTCCGCCGCGGCCGTATGTGCCGGAAAACTCAAGGACCATTATATCTTCTCATGGAAACCGAATCCCGCCCACTTGGTCGGCCGCTTCCATGCGGACTCAATTCGGGCATACATCGGCCACACCGTTGAGGTTGCTCAAGCCAACAACTGCGTCCTGGAAATGATCCTGAAAGACACGCACACCTGCGAACAGCATCCGGAGCGATTTGACGAGTGGACGCAAATCGGCCGGGAAGTCATACGGGGATGTGCGGGAGCGGCGCCGGCCATGTGATCAGAAATTGTTATGCTGACGAAACGTATTATTCCATGCCTGGATGTCCGGCGCGGCAAGGTCACCAAGGGAGTCCGGTTCCAAAACAACGTGGAACTGGGCGACCCGGTGGAGATGGCGGCGGCCTACAGCGAGGGCGGATGCGACGAGCTGGTGTTCTACGACATCACCGCCTCCGCCGAACACCGGCCCATTGACATCCAGATGGTCGCGGCCGTGGCCCGCGCCATCCACATACCTTTCACCGTCGGTGGCGGGATTACCAGTCTCGCCGATATGGCGCGCGTGCTCACGGCCGGCGCGGAAAAAATATCGCTGAACTCACTGGCCGTCCGGAACCCGGCCATCATTGCCGAGGGCGCCAAGGCCTTCGGCTCGCAATGCATCGTGCTGGGCATGGACCCGGTAAAAATGCCCGGCGACAAGCGTTTCCCCAGCGGCTATGAAATCACGATCCGCGGGTTCCGGGAACGCACGGGCCTGGATGCCCTCGCCTGGGCCCGGCGCGCGGAGGAACTGGGCGCCGGAGAAATTGTCGTCAACTCGGTGGATGCGGACGGCACCCGGCAGGGCTTTGAATTGACCCTGACGCGGCTGATTGCCACCCAGGTCCGCATCCCGGTCGTCGCTTCCGGCGGCGCCGGAACCCCCGACCACCTGGCAGCGGTATTCACAACCGGGTGCGCGGATGCCGCCATTATTGCCGGCATGATTCATACGGGCGCCTACACGATCCGGCAGATCAAGGAGGCGCTGCTGGCCAAGCATATTCCGGTTCGGAAAAAATGGTAAAACGCTGCGTCCCCGTGACTGCTCAGCGAATCCACCGCCGGCCGTTGGCGGGCTGATCAAACGTATAAGAAACTTAAAAAAGAAAGCGTTGATTGCAAAGTCGGCATGCGCTTAAATTCT